>JAEZEY010000407.1 GCA_023432845.1 Pseudomonadota bacterium | reverse complement strand
AACCGCCGCCGTCCGCTGCTGGGGGTACTGGATCGTCCGCTTTCGCGGACGATGACTAGACCAGATGCAGTGACGAACGAGAGGGGAGACATCCGATGAATCTCGCTGACCTGAACAAAGTCGCGATCGCCATGACCGCCGCCGGCAAGGGCATCCTCGCCGCTGACGAATCCACCGGCACCATCAAGAAGCGTTTCGACGCGATCGGCGTCGAGAATACCGAGGACAATCGCCGCGACTATCGCGAGCTGATGTTTCGCACCACCGAGGCGATGAAGAACTACGTCTCCGGCGTCATCCTCTATGACGAAACCATCTGGCAGAAGGCGAAGGACGGCACGCCGCTGGTCAAGCTGATCGAGCAGGCAGGCGCCATCCCGGGCATCAAGGTCGATGAAGGCACCAAGCCGTTGCCGAACTGCCCGGGTGAGCTGATCACCGCCGGCCTCGACAAGCTGCCCGAACGCCTGCCGAAGTACTACGAAGCCGGCGCGCGCTTTGCGAAGTGGCGCGCGGTGATCGATATCGGCGCCGGCATTCCGAGCTACACCGCGGTCCGCACCAACGCCCACGCGCTCGCCCGTTACGCCGCGCTTTGCCAGGTGAACCAGATCGTGCCGATCGTCGAACCGGAAGTGCTGATGGACGGCGATCACGACATCGATCGCTGCTACGAGGTCACCGAGTTCGTGCTCAAGGAAACCTTCCAGGAGCTTTATTATCAGCGCGTGCCGCTCGAAGGCATCGTGCTCAAGCCGAACATGGCGGTGCCCGGCAAGAAGTCGTCGAAGAAGGCTTCGGTGCAGGAAGTCGCCGAGAAGACTGTGAAAATGCTCAAGGCCTGCGTGCCCGGCGCCGTGCCCGGCATCGCCTTCCTGTCAGGCGGTCAGTCGGACGAAGAAGCCACCGCGCATCTCGACGCCATGAACAAGATCGGCAATCTGCCCTGGAACCTCACCTTCTCCTACGGCCGCGCGCTGCAGGCGGCGCCGCAGAAGGCGTGGTCCGGCAAGGCGGACAACGTCGCCGCGGCGCAGGCCGCGTTCACCCATCGCGCCAAGATGAACTATCTGGCCGCGCGCGGCGAATGGAAGACGGATCTGGAGAAGAAGGCGGCGTAGTCGTTGTCCCAGGCGCAGCGCAGCACCCGAGCCTGTCACCACCGGGCTTGACCCGGCCATGACAGAGGAGATCAACGCTCAACAATAAAAAGGCCGCCCTCATCGGGCGGCCTTTCTTCTACACGCCGGCGTCGCTCGAAGTTGCCGAGAAACGCCGCGCTGACTTTACGGACAGTCGGTCTTGGTCACCGTGGTATCGGGGCCGAGCGTGCGCTCCTTGTGCACAGTCTTCGACGAGCATTCGGTCGAGATCGACGAACCGGTCGTGGTGGTGGTCGTGGTCTTGCTGTCGAGTCCCAGCGGACCGGTGCGTTCCTTGGTGGTGACGGTGGTCGACGCCTTCGGCTCGACGGTCACCGCCGGTGTTTCAGTGGTGATGACGGTGGTCTGGGCCTGCGCGGCCACCGCGCCGAGCGCGGTCGCGAGAACGATCGCAGTGAGCTTGAAGGTCATGGGTTGCCTCCTTGGGGCTGTGTCCCCGCCCCAACGTTCCGGCCCACTTCCAGTTCCGGCGCCGTAAATCTGAATGTCGCAGCCGCCCCTGTTCGCATTGAACGAAAGCCGACAACGCCGTACCTTGCCCGCCGTTCCAAGCAAAGAATGATTTGAGGAAACCGCCCGTGATCGATTTGTACACCTGGACCACGCCGAACGGCCGCAAGGCTTCCATCATGCTCGAAGAGGTCGGCCTGCCCTACACAGTCCATGCCGTCGACATCAACAAGGACGAGCAGTTTAAGCCCGACTTTCTCAAGATCGGCCCCAACAACCGTATCCCGGTGATCGTCGATCGCGACAACGGGATATCGCTGATGGAGTCGGGCGCCATCCTGATCTATCTCGCCGACAAGACCGGCAAGCTGATGCCGAAGTCGGGCGAAGGCCGTTACAAAGTCATAGAATGGCTGATGTGGCAGATGGGCGGCCCGGGCCCGATGCTCGGCCAAGTGCATCACTTCGTGAAGTACAACAAGGGCAAGGCGCCTTATGCCGAGGAGCGTTATCTGAAAGAAGCGCACCGGCTCTATAAGGTGCTGAACACGCAGCTCGACAAGAACGAGTATGTCGCCGGCGACTATTCCATCGCCGATATCTCGCTGTGGCCCTGGATCTCGCGCTTCGAGTGGCAGACCATCGACCTCAACGAGTATCCGAACGTCAAGCGCTGGTACACGACAATCGCCGGTCGCCCGGCCGTGCAGAAGGGCTATCAGGTGCCCAAGGACATGGGCCCGATTCCGATGCCGAAATAGCGATTACGCGCCTGCGTGAAGACAAAAGCCCCGGCTCGCGCCGGGGCTTTTCATTGAGCGGCCTCACACCTGCTTGCCGATCGCCTTCTTGATCGCGGCGATCTGCTTCTCGTCGCGCTTGTACATGGTCCAGCCCTTGATGCGCTTGGCGCCGACCTTGCATGCGGCGTTCGCCGCCGGCCGGCCGGTCGACGCCCCGGCGGGTGGCATCGCCGCCGACAGCCTGGCGCGCGCCGTCGGCGACCTCGTCTTCCCGCTGGCGTCGGCTCACGTCGATCCTGCGGTGGTGCTGGTCAGCGATGAGGATATCCGGCGCGCGCAGCAGGCGCTGTGGTCGGTGCTGCGGATCGTCGCCGAGCCGGGCGGCGCTGCAG
>JAEZEY010000393.1 GCA_023432845.1 Pseudomonadota bacterium | reverse complement strand
GCGTTTGGGGTCTCGCCGCGCAGCTCTATGCGCTCAGGTCCGCGCGCAACTGGGGCCACGGCGACTTCGGCGATCTCAAACGTCTGGTCGAGATCGCCGCGCCATTTGGCGCCGCGGCCATCGGCCTCAACCCGCTGCACGCGCTGTTTCCGGACGATGCAGAGCGGGCGAGCCCCTACGGGCCGAACAGCCGGCTGTTCCTGAATGTGCTCTATATAGATGTGTCGGCGATTCCGGAGTTCGACGGGCTTACGCCGGCCGAAGCCAAAGAGGCTGCACGGCTGCGCAATCTGGAGCTGATCGACTACGCCGCCGTCGCCAAATTGAAGCTGGCGGCGCTGGCGCGCGCCTATGACGGTTTCCGAGCCAAGGCCACAGCAGAGCGGCAGGCGGACTTCCTCGCCTTCCGCGAGGAACAGGGTGAGGCGCTGCTGCGCTTCTGCTGCTTCGAAGTGCTGCGCCGGCAGTTTTCGCCACGGCCCTGGCCGGAATGGCCGGCGCCATGGCATACGCCGGACAAGGCGGCACTGGCGGAATTCTGCGAGCAGCATGAGTTTGCCTGCGGCTTCGTCGCGTTCTGCCAGTGGATCGCCGATCGCCAGCTGGCCGCATGCAAGGAGACGGCGCGCGAGCTCGGCATGACCGTGGGCCTCTATGTCGACCTCGCGGTCGGCATCGACCGCCACGGCGCCGACGCCTGGAGCGATCAGGACACGGTGCTGGCCGATGTCTCGGTCGGCGCGCCGCCCGACGAGTTCAATCCGATGGGACAGGATTGGGGCCTTGCGCCGTTTCATCCGTCGCGCATTGCCGCGGACGATTTTGCTGCGCTGCGCCGGTTGTTGCGCGCGACCATGCGTCATGCCGGCGCCGTGCGCATCGATCACGTGCTCGGCCTCAAGCGCATGTTTCTGATGCCGGTCGGCGCGGGCGCGAAAAATGGCGCATACGTGCGCTATCCGTTCGAGGCGATGTTGCGCGTCATCGCCGAAGAAAGCCGGAGCGCGCGTTGCGTCGTGATCGGCGAAGACCTGGGCACCGTGCCGGAAGGCTTCCGCGACACCATGATGCGCTGGGGGCTCTGGACCTATCGCGTGGTGTTGTTCGAGCGCCGGCAGGACGGGGAGTTTGCCGCGCCGCAGACCTATCCCGAGCAGGCGCTGGCGACTTTCAACACCCACGATCTGCCAACATTCCGCGGCTGGATCACCGGTCACGATCTGCGCACCAAGAACGAGATCGGCATCGATCCGGGCGAAACCGCGGAAGCCCGAACGTGGTGGCAGGGCGCGCTGCGCCGGCTGCTGTCGGAGTTCGGTGGTGGCCGCTCGTCCGAGGATTTCGCCGCCGCCGCCGCGGTGCTCGGCGCAACGCCGTCGCGACTGGCCATGGTGGGCCTCGACGATGTGGTCGGCGGGCTCGATCAGACCAACATCCCGGGCACTTTGGCCGAGCATCCGAACTGGCGGCGCAAACTACCGCTCAATATAGAGGTTCTCGCAGGCCTTCCGGACTTGGCCGCAGTCGCCGAGGCCTTCGCGGAGGCGGGACGCAAGGTCTAGGCGACCGGTACGCGCCAGATGTCCTCGGCGTATTCGCGAATGGTCCGGTCTGAAGAGAACCAGCCCATGCGCGCAGTATTGAGAATGCTCATGCGCCACCAGTCCGGCGGCGAGCGCCAAAGGGCGTCGATAGTCCGCTGCGCCTCCCAATAGGCGTCGAAATCGGCTGCGACCATGAAGCGGTCGTAGTCGCGCAGCGCCATGACCAGCGGCGCATAGCGGTCGCGATCGCCATCCGCGAACATGCCGGAGGCGAGGGCATCGATCGCGGCGGCGAGACGCGGCGAGGCGGAAATGGCGACTTCGCCGCGGAAGTGCCGCTTCTGCCGCTCGGCCACCTCGGCGGCCTCGAGGCCGAAGATCACGACATTCTCGCGGCCGACATGCTCGCAGATCTCGATATTGGCGCCGTCCATGGTGCCGATGGTGATGGCGCCGTTGAGGGCGAGCTTCATGTTGCCGGTGCCCGAGGCTTCCAGGCCCGCGGTCGAGATCTGCTCGGAGACGTCGGCGGCGGGGATGATCGCCTCGGCGAGGCTGGCGCTGTAGTTGGGCACGAACACGACCTTGAGGCGGTCGCCGATGGCGGGATCGTTGTTGACGACGTGAGCGATGTCGTTCGCGAGCTTGATGGTCAGCTTGGCGCGGTCGTAACTGGCCGCCGCCTTGCCGGCGAAGATCTTGACGCGCGGCGCGAAGTTGGCGTTCGGATCGGCGCGCATCTCCTGATAGAGCGCGATGGTCTCGAGAAGATTTAGAAGCTGGCGCTTGTATTCGTGGATGCGCTTGATCTGGACGTCGAACAGAGCATGCGGGTCGACCTTGACGCCGGTCTTCGAGCGCAGCAGCGTGGCGAGCGCGGTCTTGTTGGCGAGGCGCGCGTATTCGTAGCGCGCCAGGAATTTGGCATCTCCCGTGAGGGCGGCAATCTCGGTGAGCCGCGCCGGATCATCGAGCACGCTCTCGCCGAGCGTATCGACCAGAAGCGATGTCAGCTTGGGATTGGCCTCGTACAGCCAGCGGCGAAAGGTGATGCCGTTGGTCTTGTTCACGATGCGGGTCGCCGATGAGCGCGCCAGATCGCCGAAGACGTTGTCGCGCAGCAGCCGGGTATGAAGCGCCGATACGCCGTTGACGGTATGCGTGCCGATGAAGGCGAGGTTCGCCATGCGGATGCGGCGCTGGTCGTTTTCATGGACCAGCGACACGCTCTCGACGAGATCCGGCTTACCAAGCCCGCGGCTGTCGAGGTCGCGCAGGTGCAGCCAGTTGATGGCGTAGATGATCTGCAGATGGCGCGGTAGCAATCGGCCCATGAGATCGACCGGCCAGGTCTCCAGCGCCTCGGGCAACAGAGTGTGGTTGGTATAGCTCAAGGTGGCGCGGGTGATGTGCCAAGCCTTGGTCCATTCGATCTCGTACTCGTCGACCAGGATGCGCATCAGCTCGGCAACGGCGATGGCCGGATGGGTATCGTTGAGCTGCACCGCCGCCTGATCGGCCAGTGTGTCGAGCGTGCCGAACTCCTCGATGTGGCGCCGCGTCAAATCCTGGAGCGTCGCGGAGGTGAAGAAGAACTCCTGCCGCAGCCGCAGTTCCTGGCCAATGGCGGTGCCGTCGTTCGGATAGAGAACGCGGGAAATCGCCTCGGCCCGGGCGCGGGCCGCGGTCGCGCCGACGAGATCGCCCCGATTGAAGGTTTCGAGGTGGATGGGATCGGCGGCGCGGGCGGACCAAAGCCGTAGGG
>JAEZEY010000262.1 GCA_023432845.1 Pseudomonadota bacterium | reverse complement strand
GCATCGAGACGCAGGCGCAGGCCGGCTGGCTCAAGGCGCTCGGTTGCAACACCGGGCAGGGCTACTATTTCGGCAGGCCGGTGGATGTCGAGGCGACGACGCGGCTGATGCGCAACTGGCAGCCGGGCTTCCCGCAGGCGGCCAACCTTGCGGTAAAGAAAAAGCGGGCCTGACGTTCAGGCTCTCGTCTTCCGCTTTCGCTCGATTACGTCCCAGGTCAACGCAGCAGCGTCCGGCCCGCCGAGATTCTTCACGGCGCGGATGCCGGTCGGCGAGGTGACGTTGATCTCGGTTAGCCAGTCGCCAATCACGTCGATGCCAACGAAGATCAGCCCGCGCGATTTGAGCGCCGGCTTGAGTGTATCGACGATCTCGCGCTCGCGCGGGGTCAGGTCGGTTGCCTTCGGCGAGCCGCCGCGCACCATATTGGAGCGCAGGTCGTCCTCGGCTGGCACGCGATTGACCGCGCCGGCGAATTCGCCATCGACCAGCAGGATGCGCTTGTCGCCCTGCTTCACCGCGGGCAGATACTTCTGGATGACCCAAGGCTCGCGGAAGCTGGCCGCGAACATGTCGTAGAGCGACCCGAAATTGAGGTCGTCGCGGGTGACCCGGAACACCCCGCCGCCGCCATGACCGTAGAGCGGTTTCATGACGATGTCCTGGTGCTCGGCCCGGAAGGCTTTGATCTCTTCCTTGTCGCGGGTGATCAGGGTCGGTGGCATCAGCTGCGGAAAACTCGTAACGAGCACCTTCTCCGGCGCGTTGCGCACTTCGGCAGGGTCGTTCACCACCAATGTCTTGGGGTGGATGCGCTCCAGCATATGTGTGGTGGTGATATAGGACAGGTCGAAGGGCGGGTCCTGGCGCAGCAGGATGACGTCGAAGCTGTCGAGCGGCACCCGCTCGGACTCACCGAGGGAGAAGTAGTCGCCGGCCTTGTCACGGACCGACAGCGGCTCGACCCGGGCGAACAGCCGGTCGCCCACCTGCGCCATCCGGTCGGGGGTGTAATAGCTGAGCGCATGGCCGCGGGCCTGGGCCTCGAGCAGAAGGGCGAAGGTCGAATCGCCTTTGATGTTGATCCGCTCGATCGGATCCATTTGCACGGCAACTTTGAGCGTCATGGGGTTCAAGTGTCCTGGGGGACTTCCCGGCAGCCTTTGGTCACGCCACCAAATGTTAAGGAAAACAGAAAGTTAACATATTGCGGCGAGTATGCGGAACTCACGATCTATGCCGCGCTGAACGGGGCCGCAAGTGACTTTGCCGAAGCTTTCGATCGCCACCAAGCTCTATGCGATCTTCGCATTGATGGCCATCACCGCACTGGCGTTGTCGGGGTCCGCCATCGTCAACGCCCGGCACTACGCCGCCCTCTCCAGCAGCTACGAATCGGCCATTTCCGGCACCCAGAATGTCGAGCGCATCAACGGTCTGATCTACGCGGTGGTCGCCGAATCCCGTGGCATCTACATGCCCAACGAGGATCCAACCCGGAAGCAGTTCGTTGACGGCCTCAATTCCTTCCTGAGCCGGATCGAAAACTTGATGGTCGAGTGGCAAAAAACCGTCGGCGAAGACGATGCGGCCTTGTTCGAGCGCTTCTCCATGCGCGTGGCGGAATTCGTTGCCTACCGGCGTGAACTGGGGCGTTTGACGGTCGAGGTCAATGCGCAGGCCGCGCGCGAATGGGGCGAGGCGAGCCGCGACGCCCGCAAGGCACTCAACGCCGACCTGAACGCTTTGTCCGAACTTTATGCCGCGCGGGCCGATCAGATTTACAGTCAGATCAACGGCGATATCGATCAGGGCATCTGGTGGCTGGCACTGTTCGCGGCGCTGGCCGCTCTTGCCACCATCGCCCTGCTCTTCATCGCGCGCGGCATCGTCAAGCCGCTCACGGCGATCACGCGCGTGACAGAGGCAGTCGCCGGCGGCGCGCAGGTCACATCCATCCCATTCAGCGACCGCAAGGATGAGATCGGCGCCATGGCGCGCTCGATCGACGTCTTCCATCGCGCGATGCTGCATAATCGCGAGTTGAATCAGACCATAGTGCAGGACGCCGAGTCCCGTGCCGTCCGCCAGCGCGAGATCAATCAGGAGATCGCTCGTTTCTCCAGCGACGTCGAAATGACCTTGTCGGAGCTGGGGCAGATTTCCGATCAGATGCTGGCGGCTTCGACCCAGCTTGCGCGAGCCGCCGACGACGCCTCGGCCAAAACCGCGCGTGCCGAGCACGCCTCGTCGGAAGCCTCCGCCAATGTCCGCGACATTGCGTCGGCCGCCGACCAGTTGTCCGCCTCGGTTAACGAGATCGACCGCCAGGTCGCGCAGTCGAATGCGATCGCCTCCAAGGCCGTGAGCGAAGCGGGACAGACCAACCTTGCGGTGAAGGAGCTTGGTGAAGCGGCGGCGCGCATCGGCGATGTCGTCAAGCTGATTACGGACATTGCCGAACAGACCAACCTCTTGGCGCTCAACGCCACCATCGAAGCCGCGCGCGCCGGCGAAGCCGGTCGCGGCTTCGCGGTGGTTGCGGGCGAGGTCAAGGCGCTGGCCGGCCAGACCAGCCGTGCGACCGAAGAGATCAGCGCGCAGATCGCCGGCATGCAGCGAGCGACGACCACGTCGATCACGGCGATCAGCGCCATCGAGCAGACCATCCGTGAAATCGGCAATATCTCCAGCGCGATTGCCGCGGCCGTGACCGAGCAGGGCGCCGCGACAAGCGAGATCGCGCGCGGTGTCGAAACCGCGGCGCAGCGCACCATCGAGACCGCCAAGGAAGTCAATCTGGTCGGCACGGCGACCGCCGATACGCATTCCAGCGCCAACACGGTGAAGGCCGTGGCCGACGATCTCGGCCAGGTCGCGCATCGCATCCGCTCGCAGGTCGATCAGTTCTTCGACCGCCTGAGCGCCTAGCGCCCGCTAAAGCTCGAACGCACCCTGAATATGTTGCGGCAGCTTGCCGGGCGCGATCAGGATCGCGTCGAACCGCAAATCCTTGAAGACGACCTTGGGATTCTGCGCCAGCCAGATCTCGGCAGCGGCGGCGATGCGCGCGCGCTGGCGCGGCGTGACCGACTCGGCGGCATCGTCGAGCGATGTGCGCGCCTTGACCTCGACGAAGATGATGGTGTGCCGCCGCCCGGCGACGATATCGATCTCGCCGGCACCGGAGCGAAAGCGTCGCGACAGGATGCGATAGCCCTTGCCGATCAGCCATGCCGCCGCAAGGCTCTCCGCCGAGATGCCGCGGTTGAACGCGGCCAGGCGTTCGGGGCTCGCTTCGGCCTTCTGCGGCTTGGAACGCAGGCCAGGGACGCGCGGATTGCGCGGCAGAGGAGGCGACGGGCTGTCGTCCTTGGCCATGCTCAATCGCCCCGGTCTTTGCTCAGCTCGAGCGCGCGCTGATAGACATCGCGCCGCGCGCGGCCCGTGGCCGAAGCGACTTCGCCGACCGCATCCTTTACCGACGCCCGCGCCAGTGCGTCGCGCAGCATGGCGTCGATGTCGCTGTCGGCGGTTTGCTGCTCGGGCGGCGGCGCAATGACAATTACGATCTCGCCGCGTGTCTCGGCGTCGCCGGCATAGTGTTCCGCAAGCGTCTGCAGCGGCGCGCGGCGGATTTCCTCGTGCAGCTTGGTGAGTTCGCGGCACACCGCCGCCTCGCGGGAGCCGAGCCCGGCGGCGAGATCGGCAAGCGAGCTGCCCAGGCGCGGTCCGGTCTCGAACAGGATCAGCGTGGCCGGGATGGAAGCGAGTTCGCCGATACGTTTCTGCCGCGCCGCCTGCTTTGGCGGAAGGAAGCCCTCGAACAGAAAGCGGTCATTCGGCAGGCCGGACAGCGACAGCGCCGCCAATGCCGACGACGCTCCGGGCACTGTCGTCATATTGTGGCCCGCTTCGATCGCCGCCCGCACCAGCCGATAGCCGGGATCAGACACCAATGGCGTTCCGGCATCCGACACCAGCGCGATGGCCTGGCCTTCTTCGAGGCGGGCCAGAATCTTCGGCAGCGCCTCGTCCGAATTGTGCTCGTGATAGGCGGTAAGCGGCGTCGTGATGCCGTAGCGTTCGGTGAGCTTGCGGGTGACGCGGGTATCCTCGCAGGCGATCAGGTCGGCGGCGGCGAGCGTCGCCAGCGCCCGCAAGCTGATGTCGCCGAGATTGCCGATCGGCGTCGCCACCAGAT
>JAEZEY010000221.1 GCA_023432845.1 Pseudomonadota bacterium | reverse complement strand
ACCGGTTCGCGGTAACGATGGCGGCCCGGTTTGAGACCGGTTTCCGCATTTGAACAAGACTAACTTGAACCCCGAGCGACGGGGCGGTCAAGCGATTCCACGCGCAAATCGACGCGAAGCGAGCATGTTTGCGATGCACAATCGAGAAGTTGAGCGAAAAATTGACGATTTGAGCCCTCCGCCAATTCATGGAACGCCGGGCCGGCGCGAGGCTTAACGCTGTGACCCCGTTAGACAAACCGAAAAGGTTGCATCATGCGCACGAAATTAACGGCAGCACTCGCGGCACTCGTCGTGGTTGCCACCACGGCAGCCACCGTGATGCCGGCCGACGCTCAATGGCGTCGCCATCATCACCATCGTCATGGCGGCTGGGGCGGCGGCGGCGCCGTCCTTGGCGGGCTCGCAGCAGGGGCCATCATCGGCGGCGCGCTGGCCGCCCAGCAGCGGCCCTACTACTACGACCGTGGCTATGCCTATGGCGGCGACGCGGTCGCCTACTGCATGCGGCGCTTCAAGTCCTACGATCCGCGCTCGGGCACTTACCTGGGCTATGACGGCTACCGTCATCCCTGCCCGTAATCACCATCAAAAAAGCCGCCCTTCGGGGCGGCTTTTCATTGAAGAAATCGCCTAACCCTCAGGCGGCGGGCTGGCCGCCGACATTGGCCGCGAAATTCTTGAAGAAGTCGTCGGCGGTCTTCTTGGCCGCGCCGTTGACGAGGCGCTGACCGAGTTGCGCGAGCTTTCCGCCGATCTGCGCCTCGACGTTGTAGGTAAGCAGCGTGCCGCCGTCCTTCTCTGTCAGCGTGACGGTCGCACCGCCTTTGGCAAAGCCGGCAACGCCGCCGTCGCCCTCGCCCGAAATCTTGTAGCCGTTCGGCGGATCGAGATCGGTGAGGTGCACCTTGCCTTTGAACTTGGCTTTCACCGGGCCGATTTTGGAGACGACGGTCGCCGCAAAATCGGTCGGCGAATCCATGATCAGCTCTTCACAGCCCGGGATGCAGGCTTTGAGCACTTCCGGGTCATTGAGCTTCGCATAAACCACCTCGCGGGTGGCCGGAAGCTGCACCTCGCCCGTCATCGTCATCGCCATGGCAACCGTCTCCTCTTTCTCAGGCCAGTATGCTGGCTCCGCCGCGCCTTGCCTTAAGCCGTCCGGCCGCACCTGAAAAGGGCTTTGCAGCAACCCCGACCCGGCATTAAGTCTGACCTCGCGCCCGGCGACCGGCCGATGGCCACAAGAATGGGATACGAGGAGAGAACTTCAATGCCGATGATCACCGCTGACGACGGCTGCCGGATCAATGTCGAGATCTCCGGCAACGACAGCGCCCCGGCGCTGATGCTGTCGAACTCGCTCGGCACCAACATCCATATGTGGGACGACCAGAACGGCGAGTGGTCGAAGCATTTTCGCGTCATCCGCTATGACCGCCGCGGGCACGGCCGGTCCGACGCGCCGAAGGGCCCCTACTCGATGGAGCGACTGGGCCGGGACGCCGTCAGCGTGCTCGACGCACTCGGGGTGGAGAAGACCCACTGGTGCGGCCTGTCGATGGGCGGCATGGTCGGGCAATGGCTCGGAGCCAACGCGCCGTCGCGCATCGGCAAGCTCGTGCTGTCGAACACCAACGCCTACTACGCCGACAAGAAGATCTGGGACGACCGCATCCGCTTCCTCGAAACGAACCCGCTCGAAAAACTGGTGGACGCCAACATGGAACGCTGGTTCACCGCAGAATTCCGCGCCAAGGCGCCGCAGGCGATCGCACGGATGAAGGAGATTTTCCTGACCACCAGCACGGAAGGTTACGTCGCCTGCTGCCAGGCGATCCGCGACATGGATTTCCGGGCTTCCAACCCGTCGATCAAGGCGTCGACCCTGGTGATCGTCGGCGCGAAGGACCCCGCGACGCCGCCCGCGCAAGGCGAAGCCATCGCGGCGCAAATTCCGGGCGCGAAGCTCATCAGCTTCGAAGCCGCCCATATCGCCAACATGGAGCAGCCGGCGCCTTACGCCAAGGCCGTGCTCGATTTCCTCAAGAGTTAATCGCGGTCATTCCGGACGCCGCGATAGTGGCGATCCGGAATCCAGCGCTGCATTAAAGAGCTGGATTCCGGGTTCGCGCTTTCAGCGCGCCCCGGAATGACAATAGGGAGAACGACGATGGACGAGAAGGAACGCTACGACCTCGGCATGGCCAAGCGCCGCAAGGTGCTCGGCGCCGCGTGGGTCGACCGAGCCAACGCCAACAAGACACCGCTCAACGAGGAATTCCAGGACTTCATCACCCGCGCCGCCTGGGGTGAGGTGTGGACGCGGCCGCATTACGACGAGCGCACCCGGCGCATTCTCGTCATCGGCACCATGCTCGCGCTCGCCCACTGGGACGAGTTTGTCATGCATGTGCGTGCGGCACTGACCGAAGGCGACTTCACGCCGGACGATATCAAGGAGATCATCCTGCAACAGGCGATCTATTGCGGCGTGCCGGCGGCCAACCACGCATTCAAGGAAGCCGCCGGCGTCATCGCCAGCCTGGAGAAAAAGTAGCCCGCCGCGCAGATTTGCGAGGCGAGCCCGAAGTTCACGCTACCGGTTGCTCAGACAACGGCAGATTTCATTTTAGTGCAGCGGCGAAAGCGCCTCGCTCCGCGGCCGGACGGCGGCCAGCGACGGGTTGACCGCGCGGCGCATATAGTTGCGTTCGACCAAACACAGCGCCACGGCGATGGCGGCGAGCAGCAGATGCAGCACCTGCTCGCGCAGCAAGTCGCCGTTCTGCGTCCATACGGCCGGCGCGGCCGCGGCCATGCTGACCGCCACGACGAGAATGAGGCCGCCTTCGAGCACGTCGGCGTTGGCCTTGCCGCCGGCAACGCTGCGCAGGCGATCGGCAAGATGAATGGCGCAGGTCAGCGCGACCACGAGCTTCATTGCGCCAAAGAAAGCCGCGAGTTTCATCAGTCCCATCGGCTCCAGCTTGAAGTAGCTGCCGACGCCGAAGACATATTGCGAGCGCCAGACATCCTCGAGGCCGTAGGTCGGCGACGTGAGGACGCGCAGCGCTTCGTAACCCCAGAACAAGGTGAAATAGAGCGCGATGGCCATGATCATCGCAACACTGGCGCCGGACATTTTGCGCATGAGCCGCTCCCTGAAACGTTGGCAACGACCCTATGCGCTTCAAATGCAAGCTTCAAAAGAAACCAAAATTTTACCTTACCGGCGGGCCCCGTTAAGCGCGTTCGTCAAGCTTAACCCCGGCCGCAAACGATAGCGGCGCGACGATGCTATCCGCGCACCCGGATGGACCCCCCTCCCCACTCCGACGACGCGGCCCGCGCGCCTTCGTCCGAAGCCAGTGAAGCTCGTCCGGTCTGCGGGAACCCGGGCCGCGCGTCGTGAGTTTCATCGCCATTGCTCTCATGGACTGAGGAGATGCCACGATGGGACGTTACCTGCTTCTCTGGCTGCTCGGCATACCGTTGCCGATCCTGGCGCTGATCTGGATGTTCGGCGGCCTGCGCTGATCGACTTGCGGCTTCCGGGAACCGGCCGCCGGCCCCATTGGCGGGCGGCCGGTACTCTTTTTCCGTAGCGAGCCGTGCCACCCTGCGGCGCACTCCCCGACCACCCCGCGCCCTGTTCATCCACAGCCGCTGTTGGCACGAGGCTTGCGACCAACCGGCTGTTAGCAGTCGCGGAACGTGGCGTTGCCGCGTGGCCCGCACCCTGTTAAGCAATCGCCCGAGGGGCAGATGGACGGCGGCCCGCCGTCCTGTCGTAGAGGGGTGGGCAAGCGCATGGAAGTATTCCTCCAGCAGTTTATCAACGGCATTACGCTTGGATCGATCTACGGTCTGATCGCCATCGGTTACACGATGGTCTTTGGCATCATCGGCATGGTGAACTTCGCCCACGGCGACGTCTTCATGGTGTCGAGTTTCGTGGCCCTGATTGCCTTTTTGTTCCTCACCACCTGGCTCGGCGTGCCGTCTATCGCGGTCGCGCTGCTGGTGGTGCTGCTGGTCGCGATGGTGTTCACCTCGGTGGTGAACTGGGCGATCGAGCGCCTCGCCTACCGGCCCCTGCGCGGCTCGTTCCGGCTGGCGCCGCTGATCTCGGCGATCGGCATGTCGATCTTCCTGTCGAACTTCGTGCAGGTCACGCAAGGCCCGCGCAACAAGGCGATTCCGCCGATGGTGCACGGTGACATGGTGCTGTTCTCTCAGAACGGCTACAACGTCACCCTCTCGCTCAAGCAGGCGATCATCTGGGGCGTCACGGCTGTCCTGCTGGTCGCCTTCTGGTATCTGGTGGCCAAGACCCGGCTCGGCCGCGCCCAGCGCGCCTGCGAGCAGGACCAGAAGATGGCGGCGCTGGTCGGCGTCAATGTCGATCAAACGATCTCGATCACCTTCATCATCGCCGCGGCACTCGCCGCCGTCGCCGGCACGCTCTACCTCACATATTATGGCGTGGTGAATTTCGCCGACGGCTTCGTGCCCGGCGTCAAGGCATTCACCGCCGCGGTGCTTGGCGGCATCGGCTCGCTGCCCGGCGCCGTGATCGGCGGCCTGCTCATCGGTCTGATCGAGACCATGTGGTCCGCCTACTTCTCCATCGACTACAAAGACGTTGCCGCCTTCTCGGTGCTGGCGATCACCCTGATCTTCCTGCCCCAGGGCCTGTTCGGCCGCCCTGACGTCGAAAAGGTCTGATCGATGCAGCAGGAGAAAGCGGTCAAGGGCAGCAATGCGCTTGGCGCCGTCCGCGACGCGGCGATTTCGGCGCTCATTTCGCTCGGTCTGTTACTGCCGCTGGTCGGCTTCGAGACCGTCGTCAACATCCGCAACGAACTGAGACTGGATACGCGCTGGCCGCTGCTGATCAGCATGGTCGCGCTGGTCTTCGTTGGCCGGCTTGCCTACTCGCTGTTCGCGGCGCCAAAGCTCGCGCAGCGCAAGCGGCGCAGCGTAACGGCGCCGACCTGGCTCGGCACGATCGGCAAGTGGTTCGTGCCCTTCGCCATCGGCTTCGTCATC
This sequence comes from Pseudomonadota bacterium, assembly GCA_023432845.1. Classification (GTDB taxonomy): domain Bacteria; phylum Pseudomonadota; class Alphaproteobacteria; order Rhizobiales; family Xanthobacteraceae; genus Pseudolabrys. The sequence continues at coordinate 2,134 of JAEZEY010000221.1, read as the reverse complement.
GTCTATCCGATACTGATCCTGTCGACCGCCGGCTTCAGCGGCGCGCTCAAATGGGTCGACAATTTCGGCATTCAGATTCTCATCTATGTGATGCTGGGCTGGGGCCTCAACATCGTCGTCGGGCTGGCCGGGCTTCTCGACCTCGGTTACGTCGCCTTCTATGCAGTCGGCGCCTACTCCTACGCTCTGCTCGCCAAGGAGTTCGGCTTCTCGTTCTGGCTGCTGCTGCCGATGGCCGGCATCATGGCTTCGTTCTGGGGCATCCTGCTCGGCTTTCCGGTGCTGCGGCTGCGCGGCGACTATCTCGCCATCGTCACGCTGGCCTTCGGCGAGATCATCCGCGTCGTCCTGATCAACTGGGTCGACTTCACCAACGGCTATGCCGGCATCAGCGGCATTCCGCGGCCGACTTTCTTCGGCATTCCATTCACCGCCGGAGATGATGGCTTTGCCGCAATCTTCGGCCTCGAATTCTCGCCGATCTACCGCACGATCTTTCTTTATTACGTCATTCTGGCGCTCGCGTTCCTGACCGCCTTCGTCACGGTGCGGCTGCGCCGCCTGCCGGTCGGCCGCGCCTGGGAAGCCCTGCGCGAGGATGAAGTCGCCTGCCGCTCTCTTGGCCTGAATACGACCAACACCAAGCTCACCGCTTTCGCCATCGGCGCGATGTTCGGCGGCTTCGCCGGCTCGTTCTTCTCGGCGCGGCAGGGCTTCATCTCACCGGAAAGTTTCACCTTCATCGAGTCCGCGACCATCGTCGCTATCGTCGTGCTCGGCGGCATGGGCAGCCAGGTCGGGGTCGCCGTCGCCGCCGTCGTGATGATCGGCGGTACCGAAATCATGCGCGAATTGAACTTCCTCAAGCAGATTTTCGGCGAGTCCTTCGACCCGACGCAGTATCGCATGCTGATTTTCGGCTTTGCCATGGTGGTGATCATGGTATTCCGCCCGCGCGGCTTCGTGGCGACGCGACAACCGACCGTGTTCCTCAAGGAACGCAAGACCATATCGTCCGACCTGGTCGGCGAAGGACACGGGTAGCGCAGCATGTCGAATTCAAACGCCATGGGGCCCTTGTCAGATGGCGTCGTCGGCGCGCCGAAGATCGGCACCAAGGGCGACACCCTGCTCCGCGTCGAGCATCTAACGATGCGCTTCGGCGGCCTCGTCGCGGTCGACAGCCTGTCGTTCCAGGCCCGGCAAGGCGACATCACCGCGCTGATCGGCCCGAACGGCGCCGGCAAGACCACCGTGTTCAACTGCATCACCGGTTTCTACAAGCCTAGCGAAGGCCGCATCGGGCTGGCGCACGGGCTTCCCTCGGTCTGGGACGAGATCGACGCCCTCACGGACAGTGGCCATCGCAGCATCACCACCGCCGAAGGCGCGCTTTATATGCTCGAGCGCATGCCTGACTATCAGGTCACCCAGTTGGCTCGCGTCGCCCGGACCTTCCAGAACATCCGCCTGTTCCCCGGCATGACACTGCTTGAGAACCTCCTTGTCGCGCAGCACAACAAGCTGATGCTCGCCTCCGGCTACACCTTGCTTGGCGTCTTTGGCGTGCCGTCCTACCGGCGCGCCGAGAGCAACGCCATCGATAGGGCGCGGCAGTGGCTCGATCGCATCGGCCTTCTGCATCGCGCCGACGATCCGGCCGGGGACCTGCCCTACGGCGACCAGCGCCGTCTCGAGATTGCCCGTGCCATGTGCACCGACCCGGTGCTGCTATGTCTCGACGAGCCCGCCGCAGGCCTCAATCCGCGCGAGAGTGCCGACCTCAATGACCTGTTGCTGTCGATCCGCGACGACTTCAACATGTCGATACTGCTCATCGAGCACGACATGTCGGTGGTCATGGAGATATCGGATCACGTCATCGTGCTGGATTACGGCGTCAAGATTTCCGACGGCGCTCCAGAAGAAGTGCGCAACGATCCCAAGGTGATCGCCGCCTATCTCGGCGTCCAGGACGACGAGGTGGAGAAGGTCGAAGCGGAGGTTGGTCTATGACCGCTCTGCTCTCTGTTCGTGGCGTAAAGACCTATTACGGCCGCGTCATTGCTCTGAAAGGCGTCGATCTCGACGTCAACGAGGGCGAGATTGTCACGCTGATCGGCGCCAACGGCGC
>JAEZEY010000218.1 GCA_023432845.1 Pseudomonadota bacterium | reverse complement strand
CAATTGCATCATTCGGGGCTTTTGAAAATGGCAAGCAGACAGGAGTCTGGCAGGAATTTACCTATGAGGGAAAACCGGCAAGCATAGGAAAATATGATAATGGCCTTAAAACCGGCTTCTGGAAAAGCTGGCACCCAACTGGAGATATACGCATGGAGGGTTATTTTATTAATGGCCTTGAGGACGGTTTCTGGAAAATCTATCATGAAAACGGAAAACTTCTTTCTGAAGGAGCTTATACGGCCGGTTTGGAATCAGGCCCGTGGAAAGAGTATTATCCCGATGGGAAATTGCAGGCAGAAGGAGATTATGTGGCAGGAAAAGAGGATGGAGTTTGGAAAAACTATTATGCCAACGGGATATTCAGCCATGAGGAGGTTTATGACAAAGGAAAACTGACGGATGTTGGAGATATGCATAATGCAAGCGGTAAGCGGGTGGCCAAAGGTTCATTTGCGAAAGGCAACGGAACTCTTAAAACCTATCAGATGAACGGCAAAGTGGCTGCGGAGGGAATGTATAAAAACGGACTTCCTGACGGGAAATGGAAATATTATTTTGATTCTGGCATATTGAGTGGAGAAGGAGAAATGAAAGCCGGATTACGTGAAGGACACTGGAAGTTTTACGTGAATACTGGTAAGCTGGAAGCGGAAGGCAGCTATACAAATGATGAAATGTCCGGTATATGGAAGTTTTACGAACAGGGCAGATTGAAAGCAATTAAAAATCTCGATATTGATGATGTGGATCTGTAAAAGTTTGTGTTGTTTTCTGGTATTGAACACAACGGCAATTGCGCTGGCTCAGGATACAGTTAAAACATATTATGACAACGGGCAGATAAAATCTGCAGGATTGATGTATAATGGCATGCGACAAGGATGCTGGCAGTTTTATTATCCCAATCAGATAGCTAATTCAGAGGAATGTTATCTGAATAATCAGTTGCATGGCAAGGTAAAGAGTTATGATTTTGAAGGCAGAATTATCAGTATTGAAAACTATGCTTACGGGCTGGAACAGGACTCCGCGTTCTATTACTACCCAGATGGAACATTGAAACGTAAAGGCATTTTTAAAGATGGTCTGTATGCAGGAGCCTGGCTTGGATATCATGAAAATGGCGGGTTGAGCCAGTCTGGAGCTTATAATCTTGGAATGCCTGAAGGGCTTTGGCAGTTTTATGATTCTGAAGGCTTGATCACTCACGAAGGAACATATAAGGAAGCCAAAGAAACCGGTTTATGGAAAATATATAATCCTAAGGGATATATACATGAAGAAGGGGAGATGTATGAGGGAAATCGTATCGGTGTATGGCGTCAATATAATAAAAAAGGGAAAGTGGTAAAAACCAGGCTTTATTAAGCCGGGCTATTCTGTAATTCCCTGTTTATATCGTTCGTTTAGCTGATATTCAAGATCATTAAGGCAATTTTTTACCACAGGTTCATAAAGTTGTACTTTTTCTATCTGACTTAGTGAGTCATGGGAAAGAAGATCGTTAATTGTAAATTCTTCTGTCATTTTTTCGGTTGTGCAGAAGCAATAGTCCTGAGCAAGATCTTCATCACCGGCTGAAAGTTGTTCCTGACTTACATAAAGCTGCACACATTCCGTAGTTAAGCTTTCTTTGTCTGTATCGGTCCAGGCGCGACCTTTGGTTACAGGGGCAAAACTGACTGATTTGTCCGGATTGTTTTGAATGACAGTGATAATACCAAAGAAACTGAGCAGAAACGCGAATCCTTTGGCTTTTTTCGTGTGTTTTAATAACCAGAAGTCATATTGTTCCTTTGAATCCTGGGTTTTAAGTAAAGGTTTCAGAACCTTAAAGACAAACAGAAAGATTGTAACTCCGATTATGAGTGAAATCACTCCGCTTATAAACAAGAACTTCTCCATCGCTTTTCAACATCTCATTTAATGGATTAACTCCGTAAGGAATGATCTGTTAAGCGAATCCAAAGATATTTTTGTAACAACGGATCAGGGATTATCCCGGCAGCTTTCTGAGTATATCGAGTTCCAGACTAAACGAACCACTCAGGATCGGAAAACGACACCATGATCTGGGATCTACATTGAAATCATCCAGGTGAAAAGAAGGAGCTATACGCTCACGCTTCCACTGATTCCGTGACCACATTCTGTAAATCTTTATAATATGCTCTTTCAAAAGGGCCGGGGTTTCCAAACCTTGTGCTTTTAATAGTTCATACGTTTCCAGTGGGGATTTCCTGTTTCTGATTGCCTGCAGCTCAATTTGCAGGAGCACGTAATATGGCATCAGGTCTTTCTCATCCGTCTGGGCATGTGTGTCAGGACGCAGTTCTGCGGTGGGTGTCAACGCGTTTACATAACTCAGTCCCGGTTGATTCAGGTTTTTCTCAGCCCATAGAAGCCAATTGCGGATAAAGTGTTTGTCAACACCTGCAATTGGAGCAATACTGCCGGAAGTATCGCCATCCATCGTGGCGTATCCTACATCGCCTTCGCTGCGGTTGCTGGTGGTGATCAGCAATGCATTTTTTATATTGGCCAGCATCCAGATGATCGGAGAGCGCGATCTCGCCTGAATATTTTGCAATGCAATATCGTCTGTTTCCCAGCGAAGCTCACGTTGAATAGCTTTTTCAATAGTACTCGTATAGGCATCTATGGATTCATCGATTGTCCAGTGGTGAAAAGTGGCTCCAATGGAGTAGGCAAGCTCCTGTGCGGCCTTTAACGTAGAAGGGCCGGAATTTTTTGTTCCCTGATAAGCAGTGGTTAATAATAATCTGGTCAGTTCCTGTATGGAGTCTGCTTTATAATCACTTGGGATAGCCAGTTTCTCCCGGAATGCTTCCATACCTAGTTCGTGTACACCCCGTTTTATCATTTCAGAGACCATCACCGCACAGGCAGAGGAATCCGCACCCCCGCTCAGTGAAAGTACAAATCCTGAACTTCTGCTTTTCCGGAGATAATCAAATAATCCAAGAGACGTTGCCTCCCAAAACTCATATTCCCGTTCCCGTTCATCGTGAGTAAGCGCTTTGGCAACGCTTGTATTTGTCTCGAAGTCAACTTCAGCGTATATGAGATTGCTGTTTTTAAAGGAAAAACGATCATTACGTTGCAGCATTTTTCCTTCTTTATAAATAAGCACTTCTCCGTCGTATATGATGCGTCCGGCTTCATTCCCCAGCAGATTGGCATATATGTACGTACAGCGAAACGTTTCGGAGCTGGAAGATATGAGCTGGTAGCGGAATTCGGATTTGCCGAAAGAGAAATGACTGGCGCTGGGGTTTACGATCAGGTTTACGTTTTCCCGGCTCAGACGACAGGCAGGCCTTACAGAATCTGATACCCAGGCATCCTCGCAAATTTCAAAACCAATCCGCGCGCCGTGTGATTCGATCACAATCTCGCCAAAAGGCACTTCAGCTCCTTCGACCGTAAGATGTGTTTGTTCACCGGCTTTCCATGGAGTAAACCAGCGCGGTTCATAATGCACACCATCTCCGGCCAGAAACTGCTTGGCAGCAATGCCCTTTATCTTTTTGTCTTCAATAAAAGCACAGCAGTTGTAAAGGTTGTCTTCGACACGGACAGGCAGTCCTATGGCAACTGCGATATCATGACAATGCTCACGCAGGGCGATCAATATCTCCCAGGCTTTTTCGGGAACCCACCGGCTCAGAAAGAGATCTTCACATCCATATCCGGTTATGGATAGTTCCGGAAGGCATAAAATCCGAACTCCTATATTCCGTGCTTCATCAATTGCACTTCTTATATTGGCAATATTATTTTCCCAGTCAATAGGAGTCTGATTGAGTGCGGCTCCGCCGATTTTTATATAGGCCATTTTTGTTGCTCTGCTGTCCTTTGGCAAAAGAACACAATTTTTGGCAATAATGGTATGATCTCCTTACCAGGGATAAAACCGGACCGGAGTACCTGCCGAAAGATATGGTGTTTGGACCGGGTGTAAGGCAATGCCATGAGAAAACATAGTGACTCTGATATCTCCGCTGCCATTACTGTGGCAGGGTATGAGGCCATTTTTGTGATCGGATATCCTGACCGGGAAATATTCGGTCATATCTGATTTTTTTGTTCGTTCTATATCAAGAGGTAGCACAATACAGGTTTGTTCTTCGGCCAGAAAGCTTTTACGGATATATGGTTCAACGAAAATTTTCAGAGCAACCTGTACAGAAACCGGATTGCCTGGCAGTGCGAAAGCTATAGACCGGCCTTTGGTTCCAACCCACAAAGGTTTTCCTGGTTTGATAGCGACTTTATGAAAAAGGCATTTATAGCCCGCCTGTTCCAGCGCTTTGGGTACAAAGTCAGCTTCTCCCATGGATACCCCGCCACTGACAATTAGAATGTCGGACTGCTGATTATTAAAAGTCAGCTGGAGTTGTTGCAGATCGTCCGGAACATGGGTGACGGAGTCAGGAATAATGGAATATTTTCTGAGAAATCCTTCTATGGAGTATGCATTACTGTCACGTATCTGATAATCGGAAACAGCTGAATCTGCTGACTTTATTTCATTACCGGTAGATACGATACGAACAACAGGAAGTCGAAATACGGAGAGCTGACGAATACCGAGTGCGGCAAGGGCAGCGTATTCCAGCCATTGAATTATGCGGCCTTTTATAGGGATTTCTCTTCCCGCTGTCAGATCTTCTCCTTTAAGCGCGATATTCTGACCTTTTTTGATGACTGCGGATAAAAACGATACTGCATGGTCGTTGATGGCTGTTTTTTCTACCGGAATCATGGTGTCCATAAAAGGCGGCACCGGTGCGCCTGTCATTACCCGGATGGCTTTTTCCGGACAGGGTTCTCCATGCCAGAAGGAACCAGCCAGAACTTCACCAGCTATAGCTAGCGGATTATCAGTGTTGATATACTGGCTATTAACGGCAAATCCATCTACAGCTGCCCTGTTAAAAGGAGGATAGTCTCGGTCTGCAAATATGTTGGCAGCAGCGACTCTACCCTGCGTTTCACGTAAAGGTACTTTTTCTGATTCGAACGGCCTGGCGTGTTCAAGAATTATCTTTTTAGCTTCGGAAACACTCAGTAATGGAATGTGCATAGATAAAAGAGTTTGAAGGATAATTAATGACCATTTCCCCGTAACATACTTTTAGCATGAAAAACTACAGGAAGAATAGCATCCAGTGATTCCCTTACTCCGTTGGTACTTCCGGGAAGAGTAACAATTAATGACTTACCGATACTACCGGCCACGGAGCGGGACATCATAGCGACCGGTGTACGCATTCCGCCATGACTTCGCATGGCCTCTGCAATACCTGGAGCGTCTTTTTCTATGATTTTTCTTACCGTATCGACTGTATTGTCTCTGGGGCCAAGTCCGGTTCCTCCTGTGGTAAATATGAACGATATTTTTTGTTCCACCCATTGCAGAATCTGTTCCCTGATCCGGTCCGGATCATCGGGTACAATCTGATAATCTGCTACGCGGCAGTTATTGACCAGCAGCATTTCCTCAATCAGTCTGCCTGATTTATCTTCTCTTTTTCCGGTGGCTGTAGAGTCTGAACAGACAAGAACAGCGGCATTTTTTACGCTTTTTGTAAAAAGAGCACGATCGCTTTTTCCACCACAATTATGTATCAGCCTAATAGGACCAATGGATAGTTCTGTCTGTCCCAACGGTTTCAGAAGATCGTAGATGGTAAGCGCTGTTACTGATACAGCGGTCAGTACTTCCATCTCAATTCCGGTTCGGCCAATCGACTTACCTTCAATAATTATGGCGATTCCGCCTGTAGCATTCAAATCATCAGGAAAATTCTCCAGTGCTCTGTTGCTGCTTTTTAACTGAAAATCAATATTCAGACTGTCTATGGC
>JAEZEY010000227.1 GCA_023432845.1 Pseudomonadota bacterium | reverse complement strand
AACCAAGGACGCAGACAAAGTCGGGAACGAACCCACCACCTATCAACGGGTCAAGTTGGCGATCGAAGCCAAGATGAAGGTTGCCGAACAGGACAGTTCCGCGGTCCAGCGCTGTCTTGCTCGGCTTGATGAGTTAGAGGATGCCTGGATCAGGATCGCCGACAAGCAAACCCGCAATGGTGATGATTTCGCCTATGCCAACGAAGAGCCGGTGCGTCGACTACTCCAGGTGCCGTTCGAGCAACAGCCCAACATGGATCCTGAGCGTGAATGGTTCATTGCCGGCCGCTCGATGCGGGATACCGAACCGGTCTCGCTGCTGAAACTCAGGAAGCCAGACGGCAGCCCTCTTGGATAGTGATTGACGTATGGCCGACATCACCCAGAACTTCAGCCAACTTCTGTTGACCTACGGTCCCGGCGCCATGATGGACTTGCCGGAGAACGCCGTAGTGGTCGCAGGCCTTCAAGATTGGGATTACAAGGGATCGAGCTGGAAGCCTGTTGAAGAAGAGCGCTTGGTTGCGCTTCTGAAGCAGCAATTGCGTACGAAGCTGAGTCCTAACTTTGCGGGCCTGCGGCATCCTCCGATGTTCGACGAGGACCGCCGTGACAGCAATGCTCCAGGCGTAGCTGTCCGGTTGTTCCCATGCTGGTTTCTGGTCAACGAGGCGCCATCAACCGATCCCGCAGCAGACTTTCCGGCTTCGGCTTCGGCAAGCGAGAAACGTCGGCGCATGGTCGAGTTCTCGGAGCTGGACGCCACAAATGGCGGGAAGCTCTCTTACACGGGCAGTGGGGCCAAGCTCGGCGTCAACCCGATTCGCTTTGTCGGGGCTTGCACGAAGGGTCATTTACAGGACATCGATTGGCGCTATCTCGCGCATCGCGGCAAGGACTTGTCGTGTCGTAAACCATTGTACTGGGTCGAACGCGGCGTCAGCTCTGATCCATCGGACATTTCGGTTCAGTGCACCTGCGGCGCCTCGGTCAGCATGGCTGATTTGTACAAGCCGCAATTTCTCGGCAAATGCCAATGTCACAGCCCCTGGCTGTCGCCGCGGCGAGATGCCAATGAAGCTTGCAATGATGATCTTCGTTTGCTGCCGCGTTCGGCCACCAACACGTATTTTCCGCAAACGGTAACGGTGATCTCACTCACCAAGTCGAACGACAAGCTTCGGCAGACAATCGCGGAAAACAAGACCATGCTCGATGGCATCCGCGCCCTTCCCAATTTTATCGATGTCTTAAGGGCTGTTCCGCAACTCAAGGAGGCCTTCAAGGAATTCTCGGACGATGAGATCGTACAGGCCTTAGCTAATGACAATGGGTCTGGAGTGAATCCGAATGAGGACCCACGTATTGCTGAGTTTGACATGATGGCAAGCGGTGCGCCTGTCATCGGGAGCGATAACGCGGGATCGTTCTTTTATGCCGAGACCTTGCCGGCGGCAGCGCTCGACCTCCAATCACCTTGGAATCAGTTTCTGGAAGGCGTGGTTCGTGTACATCGGTTGCGCGAAGTTACCTGCCTCTATGGTTTCACCCGCCTTGAACCTCCCCCGACGCCTGCCGAAAGCGAGCTCGACGAAATTCAGCTTGCGGTCAATGGCGCCGATCTCGCTCGAAACGTCGACTGGCTGCCCGCCATTGAACAACTGGGCGAAGGCATTTTCCTCCACGTCGCGCCCGCGTATCTAAAAAAGTGGCTTGAAAGCGAGGAGATCACCGCCAAGGCGCTCACTCTGCGCGATCGGGAGCGTCGCGATGCCCTGAAATTCAATCGACCTCCTAAACATCGTGGCGCCGCCTATTGGGCCCTGCATTCCTTGTCGCACGCCTTCATGGCCGAACTTGCGCTCGAATGCGGTTACCCGCTCTCTTCTCTAAAAGAGCGCGTCTACTCGACCGGTCCCGCACAGGCGGATCGTTTCGGCATTCTGATATACACCTCCACAGCCGGCGGCCAGGGAACGCTTGGAGGCCTCAGCCAAATGGCGGAGCGCGCGGGCGAACTGCTCACCCGCGCCATGCGACGAATTGCCTTGTGCTCTAACGACCCAATCTGCGCCGAGCACAGCGAGGGCAGCGAGGAATATCCCCTGCAGGGCGCAGCCTGCCACGCATGCTTGCTTGTTCCAGAGACCTCATGCGAAGCCCGAAACACTCGGCTGGATCGAGGATTGCTGACTCGAACAGTATTGGCCAGCGAGTTTCCACTTTTTAGATGACCAGAATGAATGACAAAAGAGAACGAATTCAAGGCATGGCTCGAACAGGGCGGCGCTCAAACGGATGCAGGACGCTATTCTCGCGCATATGCGATCCGAACCATCGAACGGAATCTTGCCGCGCTGGGCGTGCCGTATCGGAACCTCGACGAAGCGTGGGAAGCTGACAGGTTCGAAACGCTTCGTGAGCGTCTGCGGAAGATGCGGGAGGACGCTCGTGCCGGCGGGCAGGATTATCGAATTCTGATGCCGGACTCCGAGAATCTCCATAACAGGCTCTCCAACTGGGCGAGCTGGTTGGGTCAATATGAGCGATTTCTAGCAGGTGATCCTCCAAAAGCTGCAAAGGACGCTGATCGGATACGGCAATACGTCCTTGAGCACTACATCGAGCCTGCTCGGGACAAAGGTCGCGACCAAGTCGAAGTGCTCGTCCGCGACGTAAACGAGGCTCTCGGTCTCAAAGAGGCGTGGCCTAACATCTGCCAGGTGCTCGGCGGCCGTATATTTCAGGACATGGCGCAGATCCCTGAACCCGAACGGATCGGGGCCGACCAAAGTTCAACCACTGTGTTTCGTTTAAAGCTCGATGAAACAGCTCAGTCCGGTGACGATCGCCCGCTCGTCCTGTTCGACGCCACAGACACTCCTTTCCAGCCAGTCAGGAACCTCAACCGCACCACCGGCGTCTCGGCCTTTCGGATCAAGCCGCGAGGCGCCGGCAACAAGGCAGATGAAGCGATCGAGACAGAAGACATCGTCGATGTCGCCCGTGCCATGCTCGTCGACGGCCTAGCATCGCGCGTCAGGGCGATCGCGGGCGGGCCGGTGAACTATCTGACCTACGGAGGCGACAAGCTCGTTCGGTATGAACTCGTCCCCGAAATTGCTCAAGCGATTGGCGTTCCCCCACGAAGTGGAATTAGCCAACCGGCGCTTGAGGCACTACGCGAAAGGTTCATGGCCCTTTGCCCCGACTTTCGAAGTTTCATCAAACCTGGCACCGGCTGGGCCAAGGGCGAGAAAGCCTACAAGGTCGCGGCAATCGACCGGGTCCGGTCGGCGCTTGCAGAAGATGCAACTGACGAGGTCCTCGGCAAGAAAGTCTTTGAGATCCTGAAGACAGCCGCGAAAGACGGCCCTCTTGTCAGATGGCAAACCGAGGACGCAATCGCCAAGGATGCTGCGGACCAGCTAGCAGAGTTCCACGCGATCATTGGTCGGCTGGTCCGATCCGAGGAGCCACCAGAGATCGCCTTGGCAACGGCGAATAACGCTCTCGAAGCGCTGCGCGCACGTGGTGCTAAGTCGCTTACCTACGGTGAGCGGATCAATATTCTGTCTTCGACATTTTCGATGGTGCGACCGAATGCAATGGCCCCACTGAAAATCACCCGGATTAACGAGGCGTGGGAAGCGCTGACCGGTGATAAATTGTTCGTCGAAGCCAAGGCCGATATTACGACGGATTATCGACGCCTTGCCGACGGCTTCGCAAAAATATTCGAAATCATGCGCGATGCATGGCGTTGGGAACCGCAGGATTGGCTGGACATTCAGGGATTCCTTTGGATCGCCACCGACAAGACCGTTACAGCACCGGCGGACACAAACGAAGCCGCCGAAAAAAAAGGTGAACTCCCGGAGAAGAAAATGTCGATTTCGACCGTTAACCTCATTCTTTACGGCCCGCCCGGGACAGGAAAGACCTTCTCCACCGCAGCCGAGGCGGTGCGTTTGTGCGGCGAACTGGTCCCGGAAGATCGCGCCGAGCTCATGACAGTCTACCAAAGGCTTTTGGCGGCCGGGCGCATTGAGTTCGTTACCTTCCACCAGTCGTTAAGCTACGAGGAGTTCGTCGAGGGCCTGCGACCGGAGACACAGGGCGCAGAGGGCCAAGAGCCGGACACTAACGAACTGGATACAGCCGGCTTCCGACTCAAGGTCGAGGACGGCATTTTCAAGCGGATCTGCGAACGGGCTCGCTTGGACCCAGGCGAAGGTTCGGGTGATCGCCGGCTCGATCGCACGCGTCCAATCTTCAAGATTGCACTCGGAAGACGGCTCCAGGAAGAAGAGCAAATCAAGGACGCGCTTGATGCCAACGAAATCCGCCATGGCTGGAGTGGAATGATCGATTGGTCGGAAGAGCAATATGAAGACTGGGTCGAAATCAAAACCGAGTTGGAACGCCGGACAGGCAAGGAGGTTAGGGGCCATGCCGGCGAGCTCGTCTGCACGTTTTCATTCCGGTCGGATATGCAGGTGGGTGACTACGTCGTCGTTTCCGATGGGCGTGACAGAATACGCGCCTTTGGTACGATCACGAGCAACTACTTCTTCGAGGCTGATGCCGTACATCACCCCCACCGTCGGAAAGTCGAATGGCTCTGGCGCGATGATAAAGGAACCGAGCGCGCGAGATTTTATCCCAATGGTTTCCGTCAGCATACCGTCTACAAATTGAATGGCGCTCTGGTCGACTGGGATAGTTTGGAGGAAATTGTTTTCGGAGTGGACAGATCGATCCCCGCGACAAGCGCCCGCCCCCACGTCCTCATCATCGACGAGATCAATCGCGCAAACATCTCGAAGGTCTTCGGCGAGCTAATTACACTCCTAGAACCCGACAAGAGGCTTCAGGCTGAAAACGAGATCCGGCTCATGCTGGCCTATTCTAAGCGGCTTTTCGGCGTGCCGGCGAACCTCCATTTGATTGGCACAATGAATACCGCTGACCGTTCGATCGCGCTACTCGATACTGCACTCAGGCGCCGCTTCACCTTCCGCGAGATGATGCCCGATGTATCCGTCCTCGAAGAAGCTGCCCAGAAATGCGGGATCGATCTGCCTCGACTTCTCTCCACGATCAATGAGCGGATTGAGTACCTCTACGACCGCGAGCATCAGATCGGTCACGCCTACTTCACTTCGTGTAGTTCCCGAGCTGACGTCGACCAGGTCATGCGCCACAAGGTCATTCCGCTCCTGGCGGAATACTTCTTCGAAGATTGGGCTAAGATCGCAGCGGTACTTGGTGATTTGGAACCTCACGAGGGCCCAATATCCGGCGGCTTTCTCAAGCGCTCAATCCTGAAAGCACCTCCGGGTCTTGAGGATCGCGACTCGGTTCCCAGGTTTCGTTGGGAAGCGCGCTCGGAAGTTGAAGGCTTCGACTATGGGAAGCTGGCCAGGACATGATCCGCCGCACGATCCGCGAATGGGAGCGCATCAGCTACGGCTCTAATGACGCCGAGATCCCCGAGACGCAGGCAGACCGCCTCGCCGCGGTCGCGCGAGCCTCGGTCTTTTCCGGCCGCGGGGGTGAGAGTGTGCTGGAGCACGGGCGCAAAGGGCTCCGCGCACGTGGCGTCGTCGGCGTCATTGCCACTCCAGACTGCCAGCTTGAGATTCTTCCGAAGATCGAGGGAGGAGGAGAGACCGAAGTGTCCGATGCGACCCTCCGCGCGCGACTCATCCACATGCTCGCGGTGACTTACGATCTGCCAATCGAGGCCGGCACCATGACGCAACTCGGCTGGCAGCGCGAAACAGTGCTCGAATTGCTGATCCGCCTGTTCGGCACGAAGCTAACGGATGCGGTGCGCCAAGGGATGCCGCGCCACTACCTCGAACACGAAGACGACCTACCCGCCCTGAGGGGACGGCTGGACGTAACACGGCAATTCTCCGCTCTCGCGGTCTCTCCGCAGAAGCTTGCGTGCCGTTTTGACGCCCTTTCGCCAGACATGGCGCTGAATCACGTCATACGTGCAACGATTAGCAAGCTGTCGCGCCTGACCGCCGCGCCAGATAACCAGCGCGCGCTGCGCGAATTGAGTTTCGTGTACGCCGACGTCGCCGACGTTCCTCCGATCGCGCTTCGGTGGGATCGGATTGTCCTCGATCGTACGAACCGGCGCTGGCGGGATATTCTGTCCCTAGCCCGTCTTTTTCTTTCGGATAGGCATCAGCAGACGAGCGCCGGGACTATCGACGGCCATGCACTGCTCTTCGAGATGAACGTTCTGTTCGAAAAATATGTCGAACGGATTCTGTTACGGGCGCTTGCTGGCACAGGCTTCCACGTATCATCGCAAGGAGGACACCGGGATTGTCTCTACGAGGACGACATAGGCCGGTTTCGGACGCGCCCGGACATCATAATACGACAAGGCGCGCAGATCGCGCTAATCATCGACACTAAGTGGAAACGCATGACCCCGCGCGTCGAAGATCCTAAACAAGGCGTCAGCCAAGCGGACGTGTATCAGCTTATGGCCTACGGCAGGCTTTACGACTGTCCGAAAGTCATGTTGCTCTATCCGCATCATGGGGACTTACCTCCCGATCCGATCCGCCGGCTGTATTCAATCGCGGCAACGGCCGCGGACGAGAAGATGATCGTGGCGACGCTGGATCTCGCCGGCACACAACGGGACCACAAGGATGCCCTTCGACAGCTGGTCCTGGATTGCTTGTATCTTGAAGACGGACTGGAAACGCATGGCGCGCGCGGGGAACCGCTTTGCGAAGCGATATGAAGGCTTCGATCCCTCTTGCTTCCGCAGTGCTTCCTGGAGCCGATTAAGCCATAAGCGCGAAAGCGACTGCGCCACAAAGCTTATGACTTGACAGCGTATTTTCTTGCGAGGGTAAGATTTGAACCTTCGACCTTAGGGTTATAAGCCTGATGGTCTATCGGGCCCTTGGCCTCAATATCCGATCGGACAACGCAGCTATTGCCTGCGCGCTTGAGGCGCTCGGCTTCCTTGCACTGACCACGCCCAGAAACCCGAGCCGCACGCGACCGTGCTCGACTCTTCCGTAATGGGATTGCGTGCGGTCAGTGCATTGACCTGCAGACTCAGCAACCGTTCCGCCGGCGCCGACGGTCGCCTTGAGATCTGCAATCACCTGGTTCCGAATGACGTATGGAGTAATCGTGCCTCGGAATTTCGGAAAGACTTTCCGTCCAAGTCTCGCAAGCGCCTTCCTCATTGCATTCTTATTTTCGACCGAAATGAGGACGCAACCACCGGCCGCCGTGCAGAGCTCGGCGAGGTAAGCTGCGTGGCCGCCTTCCAGGAACGGATCCCACGACGTCGTCACGCTCGGTGAGCCATATTTTCCGCCGTGATGTTTCGCCGGCGCGATCGTGACCTCCAGAACGTTTGGGGACCGCAGTTGCACAAGAGCCCCGTTCGACCAACCGGCGGGACGTGGTCCGGGCGCGAGATCCTCCGCCCGGCTTGGCACGAGCATGTGGACTGCGAGTTGAGTGCGGTAAACCCAGTCAGACGGAACCGCATTCCACAATTGGTTCGTCCAATCCCGCGGCAGCCGCTTGAGCACATGTTTCTTGGCGCCCTTGCCCCGCCGCGGCCGTGGCGCCTCAAGTTGCGACCAGCGTGACGCTGGCAGCGACCACGTCGAAGCGCCGGGCATGAGCGGCGGCTCCAATGCAAGAGCCGGCTCGATGAGGTTCAACGCCCCATGCAGCACGTGCGCCCAACGCCGTGCGCGGATCGCATCTTGCCGCTCCGCGGCCGCGACGCACCGTTTGATCAAGTAAATTAGCAGGCGACGGCTACCGAAGTGCAGCGACGCTCGCCGATGGTTGTAGGTGTTGCGTGCAATGGTGTCGTTGAGCGGATCGAGGAGCTTTTCGTGCCTCATGCGCGTGAACGTTCTGATGTACGCTTTGACTGTCCGCTCACTCACGTCGCGTTTCGGTAGAGCCGCACAGCAGGCGAGCCCGCGGTCGACGACGTCCAATAATTTCATTTTGGCTGGCTGATCGGTGGTGGGCCTCGTTATTGTCGGCCTCTCCCCAGCGCGGCCGTTTGACCCAGCCGGGACCAGGTCTGACGGCCCGGAAATCACCGGCGCCAGGACGCCGGCCGCGGTCCGGTGCACGCGCCGTCCTTTGCTGATCCAGTCGGCCGCTGACGACATGGCATCCTCCTACGCGATCGGCCGCCGGCCGTGCTTCGCCAGCAGTTGGTTGATCGCCTCCACCATGAGGACCTGCACGGACGAGCCGCGTTCGAAGCTCAGGAGCTTGAGTTCGCGCCGGATGCTGGGGCTCACGCGGACGAGGATGCCGCGCCGCTGCGCATCAGGCGCTTGCGTGCCTCCGACGGGCCGTTCAAACGAGTCCGCCGGAGCGGTAGCGGCAGCATCCGCAGCGGCCAGGCTTTCATCGATCTTCTTGCGTTTCATGGCTGTCTCCCGTTACGCACACGCGATGCGTGCCTTTCGATATCGGCCCAGAGCCGAACGAACTCGTGCGCGGCCAGACCTTCCGGCTCCACTTCGATGACGCCCTTGCCATCGATCAGCGCCTGCATGATCGAATGCCGATGCGTGAGCTGTCCGACCCACGGACGCCCCTCGACCTGGCGCAGGCTTTCGCGGGCTTGCCGCACGAATGGCGCCTCGATGCCCGCCCTACGTGCTGGCGCGGCGTTGATCACGCAGGTGAAGTCGCGCTTCATCGTTTTCAGCAGGTCGATACGTCGGCGCGTGACGAGAAGGTCGAGACTCGCGGGCCGGGTCGTCACAAGCACCAGATTCGCAAGACGGATGGCGGTCAAAGTGTGCTCGCCGAGAGCCGGCGATGTGTCGATGAGCAGCCACTTAATCCCAGCGCGTCGCGCTTCCTCGACTTTCGCGGCAAGATCATCGCTCTCACTGCACGGAACCACCTTGATCAGGGACTTGCCGCGTGTGCCGCGCCAGTTGCAGAGTGAAGCCTGGGGATCGGCATCGAGCACCGCGACGGCCAGTCCACGGGTCGCCGCCACGGTCGACAGGTTCGCCAACGTGGTCGACTTGCCGCCGCCACCCTTTCCGATGGCGACGACAATTTGCATGGGCGATGAGCCGCCGGCGGCGGGGCGGACCGGCCGACCACTTCCGGGTTGATCGGCGGTCAATTCCGCAGTCGCCGCGCCGCCTTCATGCATCTGATTGCTTGCGAACATGCTAGCGCCCTCCGCCGGGCGGCCGACCGCGGCCGCGCCGGCCGGCAGCGAGCTTGTCGAAATCCAGGCCCTTGAACACCGACCGGTCGATGCCCTCGGGCAGCGGCAGGGTCGCGAGGCGCTGGCATTCGTCCGGGTTCAACGCGCGAAAGCCGTACATGTCGTGCACGTCAGCGAGTTCGTGCCCCGCCTGCAGCCGTCTTGCGCGGGCATCGACCTTCGCCTTGCGCATCTCATCGATGGCGTCACCGCGCAGACTGTGGAACACCTCGCCCTGCCCGCCGGCGCCGTTGCGCTTCAACAGCCTGTTCATGGCCTTGCTTTCATATTTTGCGGGATCCGGATGCTCGTGAGCGGCGGCGAAGAGCCAACCCTCCTGCTCACGGGCCCAATCCACCCACCCGATCTCGACGAGGAAGTCGTGCAAGACGAAAAAGGTCATTGACTCGGAGGTTTTGACCGGCACACGCCGCCACTGGCCGTCGATCTGCACGATGCCGGACGTCTGCGCGACCCAAACTCCGTTTTTTTTGCGGATGTCGGAGCCAAGCAAGAAAACCAACAAGCCGATCCGTCTGCTCGTGAGCACGGACAAGAGCGGCATCATCGCTTCATCCATCTGGCCGGACGCGGCTCCGTCGCGAAAGACGCGGTTGAGCACGTCGATACCAATGCCCTCGCGCGGCGTCGGCCGCCGCAAGATCGCAGGCCAGCTGATCTTGGCGCCGCCGAACGGATCGCGATAGCCGAGATCCGTCATCCCGTGCCGAGCCATCGTTCTCACGTTGGCGACGTAACCATCTTGCATGGTTTTAAGAGCCATGGGCTTGATCGTCAGGCTCTTGTTCGTCTCAAGAATCTCAAGCGTGGTCTTGTCGCCGATATCCCCGCGCTTGCGGACGTTCGCCGGCCAGAATTGCATCCTGTTGACGTAAGTCTGCAGATCACTCGGCCGATATCGATCGATCGGCCGGTCACCCATGACATCGATAAAGGTCTGCCGACGCAGCTGCAGCGTCGAGATGTCGGCATGGTTCGCGCCGTCCCGCCCGATGCGCATGTCGATGTAGTCCTGCGACACCTTGCTGAACGTGGGCAGTTTGCTCTCGTCCTCCGTGGGCGTCGCTGCCCCCTTCAGCTCGCCCTGCGGCGGCGCCGGAGCAACGCGCGCCACGGCCGCGAGTGCGGTGAGAGCGGCGGCGGGCTGCGACGACAGCTTGAGCACCTCGGTGAGTGCGTGGCGGGTGAGCGCGTCCGCATGGGCGGTGACGACGCTGGCGCCAGCTTCGCCCTTGGCCACTTCCGCCTGCACGAGCCGAAGCGAGGTGAGCGCGGCATCAAGACCGCGCGCCAGGCCGATCGCCTGCGAGGGCTGCGCGATCGCACGCGAGATCGCGTTCTGGCAGGCGGCGACGACCTGTTTGACCAGGTCGGGCTGATCGTCGCTCAACGGTTGCTGCGCCATCGTGTCGTCCTTTCCCGCGGCGGCCGCGGCGCAGATGGCTTGGCAGAGCGTGGCGAGTTGCTGGCCCAGACGCTTTGCCTCACCACGCCTGCGCGGGCCGAGGTTCGCGCGAACGATATGAGGCGCTCCGGCAAGTCGGAAATCGCCGCCAAGGAAATTGGCCGGCAGGCGCATCTGGAAGCGCCAGCCGGCATCGGTGCGGCTCACGTAGCTCGCGGCGCCGACCTCGCGGGTGGTAGTTTTGCGCGCGCGCGACCGCCGCGCCGGCGCACCGTCGGCGGCGGGTACATTGGGGGGTACAAACGGGGGTACAGACATGGGAAACGCCTCTGGTTGAGGCGTCGCCGGGCGCGAAAACGGCCGTCTTAGGGGCCTAATGCCTTGAAATCGGACGGGGAATAAATGGCGGAGAGGGAGGGATTCGAACCCCCGATACGGTTGCCCGTATGCCGCATTTCGAGTGCGGTGCTTTCAACCGCTCAGCCACCTCTCCGGAACCCTGACCCTCGGTCATGAACCGGGCCCGGGCCGGGGCTATCTACCCAACATGGCCGGGACAAACAAGGGTCATCGGGGTATATAGACCCCCGGGGTCTAAAAAACCGTCACCGCCGAAGTACCATGTCGGTCACCATATCGTCGCGCCGCCTGCGGCAGGAATTGCGCGGAATCCTGCTGACGCTGGGCCTCGTCGCCCTGGTGACGGTCGCGATCTTTGCCTTCGTCTGGTACGTCGGCCTGACGCGCGGCACCATCGCCTACCTCATTCCGGTCCTGATCGCGGCGATCCGCTGGGGACTGATCGCGGCCCTGTTCGCCTCGGCCTGCGGCGTCGTGGCCTCCGCCTATTTCTTCTTCCCGCCGCTCTATTCGTTGCAGATTCGCGACCCGCAGGAGGTCATCAATCTCCTGCTCTACGTCATCGTCGCGATCACCGTGAGCCAACTCGCCAGCCGCCTCAAACGGGAACTCGAGCATTCGCGCCGGCGCGAGATCGACCTGCGAGATCTTTACGCCTTCTCGCGGCGCATCGCCGTCGCCTTCGACGCCTCCGACATCCAGTCGGCGATCGAGGACCACCTCACCACCGTCATCCAGCGCAAGGTGGTGCTGTTCGCGAACGCCCGCGATGCAGCCATCGCCGCCGAAAGACGCGCCGGCGCAAGCGTACCGCAAAACGTCTATGCCCGAATTGCGGCCATCGACGCTTCAGATGCCGAAAGCCAGGCGAATCCGGCGGCCGCAAGCGTCACGGTCGGCAATGGCGATGTCTGGCTGGTGCGGCCCGTCTCGCCAAAGAGTCCCGAATTCGGCATCGTCGCCATCAATCTCGGTCATCCGTCGCAAAGCAACATCGATGACATGCGCGTCCGCGTCGATGCCGTGCTCGCGGACGCCACCGCCACGCTCGAACGCCTCGGAATCGCCCAGGCAATCAACGAAGCGCGCATGCGCGCGGAAACCGATCAGTTGCGCGAAGCGCTGATCGGCTCGGTGAGCCACGAATTGCGCACCCCGCTCGCCTCGATCATGGGCGCCGCCACTGTTCTGAGCACCGCGCCGGCGCTGGCCGCCGAGCCGAAATTGCAGGCGCTGGCGCAGGACGTCCGCTCCGAGGCCGAGCGGCTCAACAACGACATCCAGAATCTCATCGACGCCACACGCATCTCCAGCGATGCCGTCAGGCCGCGCATGGAATGGGCCGATCCGGCCGACATTCTCGACACCGCGCTGGAGCGCTGCCGGAAAAGACTGGCCAAGCACAAGCTGACGCGCCAGTTGCCGGAGAATCTGCCACTGGTTCACGTCGACGCCGTACTGGTGAAACAGGCGCTGGTGCAGGTATTCGACAATGCCGCCAAATATTCACCGCCCAGCTCCACCATCGCGGTCACGGCACGCGCCCGCGACGGCGGCATGGTTCTCAGCGTCAGGGACGAAGGTGCGGGCGTGACCGAAGCCGAACTGCCGCGCATCTGGGATCGTTTCGTGCGCGGCGGTCGCACGGCATCGGAGACCGGCGGTTCAGGCCTCGGCCTGTGGATCGCGAGATCCTTCATCGCCGCCAATGGCGGCAAAATGACCGCTATCAGCGACGGCCCGGGCCGGGGTACGACGATGTCGATCGAATTGCCGGCACCGCAGGCCGCCGTTCACACCATGGAAAACGACCGCGATGAGTGAGCCCGCCCCGATCGTTCTGATCGTCGACGACGAGGTTCAGATCCGCCGCTTCCTGCGAACCGGCTTCGAACTCAATGGCTTTGTAGTGCACGAGGCCGGCACCGGCGCCGAAGCGATCCGCGCCGCGACCATGCGGCCGGTCGATATTGTGATCATCGACCTTGGGCTTCCCGACATGGATGGCGCCGAGGTCGTCGAGCGCATCCGCTCCTGGTCGACAGTGCCGATCATCGTGCTGTCGGTGCGCTCGAACGAGTCGCAAAAGGTGAGGCTGCTCGAAATGGGCGCCGACGATTATGTTGTGAAGCCGTTCGGCATCGCCGAGCTGCTTGCCCGGGTGCGCGTGGCGCTGCGCCGGCAATCGCGCGCGGCGTCCGGCGAGCCGTCGGTTACGATCGGGCCGCTGACCATCAACCTTGCTTCGCGCACCGTGACCCTGAATGGCCAGCGGCTGACGCTGACCCCGAAGGAATATCGCCTGCTTCAGATGCTGGCGCAGCATGCCGGAAACGTCGTCACCCATCAGCATCTGCTGAAGGAAGTTTGGGGCACGGTCCACATGCAGGACACGCACTACCTGCGCATCTTCGTGCGCAAGCTGCGGCAGAAGATCGAACCGACACCGGATTCGCCGAAGATTCTGGTGACCGAGCTGGGCGTCGGTTACCGGCTGGCGCACGCTTCGGAGGCTGAGAATGGGGCCACGGCGCCGGTGACGGCGGGGTGAAGCGTTAACGGCCGGCGCTCCGGACGCCCGCCGGGTCGACCAAACCCGCCTGTTTCCTTGACATTTGCCGGCTTTCCCCGGCATAAAGCCGCCGGAATGCGGGCCTTTTAGGCTCGCATCTTTGTTCGAGGGCATAAGCCCTTGTTCACAAACAACAAATCGACTGACAAGAAGCCGGTCCGGGGCCGCTTGGCCTTGAGGCGCGGGTTTGAACACGAAGGAAAAAAACGATGTTCGCAGTCATCAAGGCCGGCGGTAAGCAGTACCGCGTTGTGGCTGAAGATGTGATCCGGATCGACCGCCAGGCGGGCGAGCCGGGCGATGTGATTGAATTTGGTGAAGTTTTGCTGGTCGGCGGCGACAACCCGCAGGTCGGCGTGCCGACCGTGTCGGGCGCCACCGTGGCCGGCGTGCTGCTGAGCCACGAGCGCGGCGACAAGGTCATCGCGTTCAAGAAGCGCCGCCGCAAGAATTCGCGCCGCAAGCGCGGCTTCCGTCACGAATTCTCGGTGATCCGCATCACCGAGATCCTGACCGACGGCAAGAAGCCGTCGAAGACGCCGCCGGAGCGCCCCAAGCGGGTCGCCAAGCCGAAGCCCGAAGCGGCCGAAGGCACTGAGGGCGAAAAGAAAGCGGCGAAAAAGCCCGCCGCCCGCAAGAAGGCCGCCAAGCCCGCCGCTTGAGCCGGTGGCCTGACGCCTTAGGTAAGAAATAGTGACGTGATTCCGACAAGGAATCGGTGTAGCAAGTAACGGAATTCGAGAGAGCTTTAGCTATGGCGCACAAGAAAGCAGGCGGTTCATCCCGCAACGGTCGCGACTCAGACGGTCGCCGCCTTGGTCTGAAGAAGTCCGGTGGTCAGCTCGCGACCGCCGGCAACATCATTGCGCGTCAGCGCGGCACCGTATGGCATCCCGGCCGTAACGTAGGCATGGGCAAGGATCACACGCTGTTCGCACTCGTCGATGGAAAAGTTCAGTTCGCTACCAAAGCTAAAGGCCGCACGTACGTCTCCGTCGTTCCGATGGCAGCTGCGGCCGAATAAACGGTAGACCAAATATCGAGGTCTGCCGGTCACCAAGTCAAACCGGCAGGGCTCATAGGGCTCTGAGAGGGGGAGACGGGTGACCGGCTCCCCCTCTCCGCATTTCAGAGCCTGGGGATGGCCTGGGCTCACAGATGGAGCCCGAGCCATGACCCTGCTGGAAGAAATACCAAGCGAAGGTTTTCGCGACCCGAGTATCCCCGTCCTCGAGACCGAGCGGCTGACTATGCGCGCGCCGCGTCTCGCGGACGCTAAAGCAGTATCGATGCTCGCAGCCGATCGTCGTATTGCCGAAAATACCGCGCGTATTCCGCATCCATACCGTTTGGCGGATGCCGAGAATTTCATTACCGGCGCTAACAAGCCCGGCGGCGAATGCGTCTATCTCATCACCCGCGGCAAGACGGTGATCGGCGCCTGCGGAATTGCGCAGCAGGACGGCGCGGCGGAGATCGGTTACTGGCTCGGCGTCGATTACTGGGGCAAGGGCTACGCCACCGAGGCCGTGCATGCGCTGGTCGATTACGCCTTCACCGATCTTGGCCACACGGCGCTGCATGCCGGCGCGCGCGTGACCAACCCGGCCTCGCGCCGAGTACTCGAGAAGTGCGGCTTTCAATGGACCGGCGTCGGCCTCTACCGGATCCACTCGATCAAGTCGTCGGCGCCGATCGACCGCTTCCGGCTCGATCATGGCATCTGGTCCGCCCTCAAGGGCTGGGCGCCGATCAAGCGCGTCTCGTGAGGGTGGGAAGGTGATGTCATGTATCAGCCTCCCCACTTCCGCGAGGACAGGCTCGACGTTCAGCATGCGCTGATCGCGGCGCATCCGCTCGGCCTGCTGGTCACAGCGGGCCCGGGCGGATTGCAGGCCAATCCGATCCCGTTCCTCATCGATGCCGAGACGTCGGAGCACGGCACATTGCGCGCGCATCTGGCGCGCGCCAATCCGCAGCTTGGTGAGCTTGCCGCGGTGTCCGAATGTCTCGTCGTCTTTCAGGGGCCGCAGCATTACATCAGCCCGTCGCTCTATCCGACCAAACAGGAGAGCGGCAAAGTCGTACCGACCTGGAACTACATCACGGTCCATGCCTGGGGCGCGCCGCGCGTGATCGACGATGCCGAATGGCTCCGGCGGCAGATCGATGCGCTGACGCGGCACAAGGAGCACGCACAAGCCGCGCCGTGGAACGTTTCCGATGCGCCGGACCCTTTCATCGCCGCGCAGATCAGAGGCATTGTCGGCGTCGAAATCCCGATCGCGCGCCTCGAAGGCAAATGGAAGGTCAGCCAGAACCGGCCGGCCGTGGATCGAGGCGGCGTCATCAACGGGCTGCGCGGCCTTGGCGATAATGCGGAAATGGTGGCCAGCGAAGTGGCTGCGCGGGGCAAGGCTTTATAGCCGTCATTCCGGGGCGCGAACGAAGTGAGCGAACCCGGAATCCATAACCCCTGTCCGTGAATATGAATTCCGGGCCCGGCCCTTCGGGCCGTCCCGGAATGACGTGATCTTTCCCCAATCCCCGTTTTTCACGGGCGGACGGGAATAGGGTTGAACGGGTCCCCGAGTCGGGCGTACCCATCGGCCCATGGCACCCGCCTCCAGAAAGAAAGCTGCGCCGAAACCGGCGGCGAAATCTGCAGCCAAACCGGCCGCGAAATCGGCTGCCAAGCCGCAATTGCCGCTGGCCGAGCCGATTTTGCGCCCGACCTTTCGTCGTGAGCGCCGTGCGTTCAAGGCCGGTATCTTTCCGGTCGCGGGCTGCGACGAGGCGGGACGGGGGCCGCTCGCCGGGCCGGTGGTGTCCGCCGCCGTGATCCTCGATCCCGACCGCATTCCGCGCGGGCTCAATGATTCCAAGAGGCTCGATACCGAAG
>JAEZEY010000142.1 GCA_023432845.1 Pseudomonadota bacterium | reverse complement strand
CATTCACGCCGATGACCGGCGGCGTCGTGGCGATGCATTCGGGCTGGAAGTTGTGATGGTGATCGCCGACCAGGGTTTCTTCTTCACCTCTCCCGCATGCGGGGGAGGTCGGCGAGCGAAGCTCGCCGGGAGGGGGCTCTTCTTTTCTTGTCATTCCCCCACCCCACCCCTCCCCCGCATGGGGGGGAGGGGCAGGAAGCATCGTGATCTCCGGCATTTCCCACCTCATCCGGCTTTCCCGCGCCGGCTACGTGTTCGCGCGCGAAGGGGTGTTCGGCCTCGTCGATACGCGGCCGCTGCCGATGCCGGCGCGCAGCGGCATTGCGCTGGCGCGATTGATCGAGCGGCGCTCATCGCGCAACGGCGAAAGCCGGCTCGCGGCGGCGCTGCGCCGTCTCGGCCCGACTTACGTCAAGCTCGGCCAGTTTCTGGCGACGCGGCCCGATGTCGTCGGCACCGCGATCGCGCGCGATCTGGAGTCGCTGCAAGACAAGATGCCGGCTTTCGCGCAAGCCGAAGCGGAATTCGTGGTCGCGGCCGCGCTGGAGCGGCCGGTCGCCAAAGTCTATGCGAGCTTCGGCCCCTCGGTGGCGGCCGCCTCGATCGCGCAGGTGCATCGCGCCGAGGTCGACGTCGACGGTGAGCGCAAGCCGGTCGCGGTGAAAATCCTCCGCCCCGGCGTCGAGCGGCGCTTCCGCGTCGACCTCGACGCTTTCTATTTCGCCGCGCGCAACGCCGAAGCGCTGTCGCTCGAAGCGCAGCGTCTGCGCCTGGTCGAAGTCGTCAACACGCTCGACCGCTCGGTGCGGCTGGAGATGGATTTCCGTCTCGAGGCTGCGGCGCTGTCGGAAATGGCGGAGAACACCAAGGACGATCCGGACTTCCGCGTGCCCGGCATCGACTGGGACCGCACCGCACGTGAAGTGCTGACCATGGAATGGGTCGGCGGCACCAAGCTCAACGACCGTGCCGGCCTGGAGGCCAAGGGCTTCGACCTGCCGGCGCTCGGCCGCATCGTGATCCAGAGCTTCCTGCGCCATGCTTTGCGCGACGGCTTCTTTCATGCCGACATGCATCCCGGCAATCTATTCGTCGATAATGACGGCAGGCTGGTCGCAGTCGATTTCGGCATCATGGGCCGGCTCGGGCCCAAGGAGCGCCGCTTCCTCGCCGAAATCCTGTTCGGCTTCATCAACCGCGACTACATGCGCGTCGCGCAGGTGCATTTTGACGCCGGCTATGTGCCGCGCCATCACTCGGTGGAGGCTTTCGCGCAGGCGATCCGCGCCATCGGCGAGCCGATCCACAACCGCACCGCCGAAGACATCTCGATGGCGAAACTGCTGACCTTGCTGTTCGAGGTCACCGGCATCTTCGACATGCGCACGCGGCCCGAGCTCATCCTGCTGCAAAAAACCATGGTGGTGGTCGAAGGCGTGGCACGCTCGTTCGATCCGAAGCTCGACATGTGGAAGACTGCCGACCCTGTGGTGCGCGAATGGATTTCGCGCAATCTCGGGCCGGTCGGCAAGCTGGAAGATGCCGCCGCCGGCGTCGGCAAGCTCGGCACTTTCGCCGCGCAGGTGCCGTCGCTGCTGCTGCGCGCCGGCACGGTGCTCGATCAGATCGACGAGATCACGCGCAACGGGCTGGTACTGTCGCCGGAAACCGTCGAGGCCATCGGCAAGGCGGAAGCGCGGCGCAATCGCGCAAGCACTGCAGCACTATGGGTCATCGCCGCGCTGCTCGGCGTGATTTTGTGGATACTGGTTTAGCCTAAAATCACCGTCCGCGCGGGGACGAACGGAGTTCCTGGCGACCGCTTACTTCTCCACGATCGACTTGAAGCCGCCGAAGATCATGCGCTTGCCGTCGAACGGCATCTTTTTCGCGCCGCTCATGTATTTGGCCAGGCGCTCGTCCTTCATCACCTTGCCGAGGATGGCGTCTCGCGACTTGCGGGACTTGTAGGTGATCCAGGAGAACACGACGACCTCGCCCTTCTTGAGCTTCACAGCCTGCGGGAAGGAGGTCCACTTGCCGGACTTGACGTCATCGGCGACGGCTTCGACGTAGGACAGCGCGCCGTAGTCCATCCAGACCTTGGCAGCGACCGTCGCCATCTTCTTGTAGGCCGCCACATTCTTCTTCGGCACGGCCAAGAGAAATCCATCAACATAAGTCATTGTAGTGCCCTCATTGCTTTTCCGATTGCGCTCCTATTTGCCTTCGTAGGCTCTCTTCACCGCCGCCATGTCGAACTTCTTCATTGGCATGAAGGCCGCCATGGCGCGCGCCGCGGCGGCGCGGTCCGGCCCGGTGAGAATATCGCCCATGAAAGCGGGAAACACCTGCCAGGACAGGCCGTATTTATCCTTGAGCCAGCCGCACTGGCTTTCCTGACCGCCATCGGCGGTCAGCGCGTTCCAATAGTAGTCGATCTCCTCCTGCGTCTCGCAGGGGATCTGCAGCGAGATCGCTTCGTTGAACTTGAACATCGGCCCGCCATTGAGCGCCATGAAGGCCATGCCTTCGAGCTCGAATTCGACGGTCAGCGCCGAGCCAGCGGGCTTGCCGTGAACGTCCTGGCCGGCGTCCGGATAGTAGGCGGTGCGGCCGATCTTCGAGTTCTTGAACACGGAGCAGTAGAATTTGACGGCCTCTTCGGCCTCCTTGTCGAACCACAGACAGGTCGCGAGCTTGTGTTTGGCCATAGCCATGCCTTCCTCCTTGTACCTTTTATCGAGGTCGACCGGACTCAGCGGCCGTAGTCGAGCTTCGGATACCAGTCCGGCCTGCGGCCTTCCGGCGTGCAGTCGAGCACGGTCCATAGCGGCATCAGATCCGGCGCGCCGCGCGGGTCCTGGCCCGGATCGGCGGTGGAGCCGTCCATCTCGGCGCTCCAGAAGTGACGCAAGGTGCCGTCGCGGCGCGTGAAGACGTGGAGGCCGGCATCGTCGCCGCCATTCTCGCCGATGGCATGGAAGTCGCCGCTGAACTCGCCGGAGGGATCGGAGTAGAGCTTGAGATTGCGCCAGCCACGCTCATTTTTGAAGTGCTTGAGACGCTCGATCGGCGAACGGGCGGTGATGGCAAGCGCGACGTTCTGCATGATGTCCTGCGCCTCGCCGTCCCATGACGACAGCAGCGACGTGCACATCGGGCAGGGCCGCTCGCGCTGCGGGCCGAACATGTAGGTGTAGACGACGAGCGTCTGCTTGTCGCCGAACATGCCATCGAGATCGGTCGGGCCGTGTTCGCCGATGAAGCCGTAGTTCTTCACCTCGGTGCCGGGCGGCAAAGCGCGGCGCATTTGCGCGACGCGCTCGATGTGACGGCGCAGTTCGATCTCCTCGGCAAGCAGCGCCGTGCGCGCCTTGCGATAGTCGGCGCTCTCGCCCTTGATGCGTACCGAGTTGTTCTCGGCCAGGGTGCGGGCCGAAGGCAGTGTCGTGTTGATATCGCGCATTGGGTTCCTCCTTTTCGCCCCCGGTGTCGTCGATCTCGCGCCGTTGCCGCGTGTTACTGCGCGGTGACCACCATCCAGCAGACGCCGAACTTGTCGGCGACCATGCCGAAGCTGGAGGCAAAGAAGGTTTTCATGAGCGGCTGCATCACGGCGCCGCCGTCGCTCAGAGCGTCGAACATCCGCCTGGCCTCGGCGTCGTCCTTGGTCGTCAGCGCCAGCGAGATGCCTTTGAAATCCATCTTGCCGCTGGTCATGCCGTCGGTCGCCATGATGACGGAGCCGCCGACCTTGAAGCTCGAATGCATGATCTTGTCGGCCGGCGGCATCGGCCCCGCGCAGCCGTCACCGCACATGCCGCCGTCGGCCGGCGCTTCCTTGAAGCGCATCATGACGTCCACCTGCGCGCCGACGGCCTTCTTGTAGAACTCCAGCGCCTCTTCGCAGCGGCCTTCGAAACTCAGATAGGGCTGAACCTGCATATCTTTTCCTTCCCGGTGCGGCGGGGCTCGTCTCTGTGCATGGACGGCCCGCACGGTGGAACTCGCCTTGACAAATACGTTGATATCAACATATTGTTCGGTATGTCAATACGCCGGGTGAAAAAACCGCGCGCGTCGCGTGAAGACGCGCCAAAAGCGCTGCCGGCCTTGCCTTTCGACAAGACCATTGAGGTGCGAGACGCGTGCCTGTGCCTGCATGTGCAACGCGCGGCGCGGGCGCTGGCCCGGCGTTTCGACGATGTGCTGCGGCCGCTCGAGCTGACCAGCGGCCAGTTCTCGCTGCTGATGTCGCTCAACCGTCCGGCGCCGCCGACCATCGGCAGCGTCGCCGAACTGCTGGCGATGGATCGCACGACTTTGACCGCGAACCTCAAGCCGCTGGAACGGCGCGGACTTGTCACCATCGCCGTCGACAAGGACGACAAGCGCAGCCGCCGCCTTGGCATCACGCCGGCCGGCCGCGCGCTGCTGGCGCAGGCCTATCCGATCTGGCGCGAGACCCACACCGCGCTTGAGTTCAAGATCAAGCACGGCAGCGCCGACGACCTGCGCAGCGCGCTTACGGCGCTGCTCTAACCGTCACGCCGGCATATGCGGCTTCACCTCCATCGGCACCCAGTGGAAGAACGGCTCGGCTTCCTTTAGCGCACGCAGATATGACGGCCGCCGCACCAGCCGCTCGTAATAGGCCTTGAGCTTCGGCGTCGCGCCGGTGATCGGCACCGCGAGGCTGGCATAGAACAGTGCCGGCGATGCCGCGCAATCGGCGATCGAATAGTCCTCACCCAACGCCCAGGTACTTTCGCCGAGCCTGTCCTCGACAATCGCGTAAGACTTCTCGATCGCCTCCTTCGCCTTGGCGACGCCGTGGAGATCGCGCGACTCGGCGGGGCGCAAGTTATCCTCCACCAGCTTGCCCTGCTTCTCCATGACATAGAGATCGAAGAAACGATCCCACATCCGGGCCTGCCACGCCGCATCGGAATCCGCAGGGATCAGCCGCTTCCGCGCATAGTGCGTGTCGAGATAGTCGATGATCACGCTCGATTCCGCGACGGCGTGACCGCGCTTCTCGTCCTTGAGCACCGGGAATTTTCCGACCGGCCACACGGCCCGCATTTCCGCGCTGGACACCGGGTCCATCAGATTGACGACCACCGGCTCGAACGGAATGTCGTTCTCGTAGAGCGCGATCAGCGCCTTGTGGCAGTAGGACGACAGCGGATGATAATAGAGCTTCAGCGTCATCGCTCTAGCTCCGCACCATGGTGGCGACATAGCCCGCCAGCCGCGCCGTGGTTTCCTTGAGGCCCTTGTCGGCGCCGTATTCCTTGATGACGAAATCGCGCATCTGCGCATTCGGGAACACGCCATGCCAGACGATGCGGGTGCGGCCACGCCCGAGATCCTCGAAGGTCACGGTCTGCGCAAATGTCACCGGCTCAAGATCGGCCTCGCCGCCGCCGTGGCGATAGGCGATGCGCTTGTTGGTCTCGATCTCGTCGAAGGTGACGCGGTTCTGGTAATCGCGGCCGTCCGGCCCATGCATGACGAAGCGCCAGACGCCACCCGGCCTGAACTCGAAATGGGAGGTCGTCGTGGTGAAGCCATTCGGCCCCCACCATTGCGCCAGATGCTTCGGATCGGTGAAGGCGGCGAACACCAGCGCCACCGGCGCATCGAACTCGCGTGTGCCCTTGATGGCAACGGGATCGCTGAGATCGAGATCAGTCTTTCCGGCCATGGGTTCCTCCTTGACGCTTTACCGAACGGGACTTCTTTTGCGGGGCCGGGCCGGCGGCCTGCTGCGCCTTCATGACCTCGAGATAGCTCTCGAGCTTGTCCATGCTCTGGTTCCAGAGCTTGCGATACTCCTCGAGCCAGTGATCGACGCCGATGAGCCCTGCCGTATCGATCCGGCAGGGGCGCATCTGCGCGTCGCGGCCGCGGCTGATGAGGCCGGCATGTTCGAGCACCTTCAGGTGTCGCGAGATCGCGGGCAGGCTGATGGCGAAAGGCTCGGCGAGTTTTTGCACCGAGGTCTCGCCGAGCGCGAGGCGCGCCAGAATGGCGCGGCGCGTCGGATCGGCGAGCGCGGCAAAGGTGGCGTTGAGGCGGTCGGTGTCGGGCATTTTATTTAGCCAATGTATTAAATAACCTATGTGTTAAATACAGGACGGCTGGCCGTTGTCAATGCGGTGGACTATGATCGGCCTGTGATTGCATTGGTATCAATGCAATCAACCTCGCTAGTGCACTGATCTAACGGAGTTTTCGATGGCCTCGCTCACCGTCCGGCAGCTCGACGAGGCACTCAAGCAGCAGCTCCGCCTCCGCGCGGCGCGCAATGGCCGCTCGGTCGAGGACGAAGTGCGCAGCATTCTGCGCGAGGCGGCGAGCGAGACCGAAACGCCGGCCCAGCCTGCGGCCCCTGCCGCCGTTGCCCGCGACACCGCCGCCGCGATGCCGCGCGTGCTGCTGATCATCGGCGGCGGCATCGCCGCCTACAAATCGCTCGACCTCATCCGCCGGCTGAAAGAGCGCGGCTATCCCGTGCGCTGCATTCTCACGCAGGCGGCGACCGAGTTCGTCACCCCGCTAGCGGCCGGTGCGCTGGTCGGCGGCCGTGTCCACAGCGACCTGTTCAATCCCGAGCACGAGTTCGACGTCGGCCATATTCGCCTGGCGCGCGAGGCCGATCTCGTCGTGGTCGCGCCGGCGACCGCCGACCAGAAGGCGAAGATGGCTCAAGGTCTCGCCAATGATCTCGCCACCGCCGTGCTGCTGGCGACACGCGCGAAGATCCTGCTGGCGCCGGCCATGAACCCGGCAATGTGGTCGCACAAGGCGACGCAGCGCAATCTCGCCCAGCTCAAGGCCGACGGCGTCGCGCTGATCGGCCCCAATGCCGGCGAGATGGCGGAGCGCGGCGAACGCGGCCAGGGCCGGATGGCCGAGCCGCTCGAAATTGCCGGTGCGGTCGATCGGCTGCTCAAGTCCGAAGCGGCGCCGCGGCCCTTGAAGGGCAAACGCGTCCTCATTACCGCCGGCCCGACGCACGAGCCGATCGATCCGGTGCGCTACATCGCCAATCGCTCGTCGGGCAAGCAGGGCTATGCCATCGCCGCCGCGGCTGCGGAGGCCGGAGCAGCCGTGACCCTCGTCAGCGGGCCGGTCAATCTGCGCAAGCCGGACGGCGTCGAGGTCATCGACGTCGAAAGCGCGCGTGACATGCTGAGCGCGGTCGAGAAGGCGCTGCCTGCGGACATTGCCATCTTCGCCGCCGCGGTCGCCGACTGGCGCGTCGCCAATGCCGGCGAGCAGAAGATCAAGAAACAGGCAGGGGCGGCCGTGCCAACAATTTCACTGAGTGAAAATCCCGATATTCTTTCGACCATCGCCCACCACCCCTACAACCGGCCGTCGCTGGTGATCGGCTTCG
The DNA here is from genome assembly GCA_023432845.1 of Pseudomonadota bacterium. Taxonomy (GTDB): domain Bacteria; phylum Pseudomonadota; class Alphaproteobacteria; order Rhizobiales; family Xanthobacteraceae; genus Pseudolabrys. The sequence goes on along the minus strand of JAEZEY010000142.1, from coordinate 5,901 downwards.
CCGCCGAGACCGAAAACGTCATCGCCAATGCCAAGGCCAAGCTCGCCAGGAAGGGCTGCGACTGGATTCTCGCCAACGATGTGTCGCCGGCGACCGGCATCATGGGCGGCGACAGCAACACCATCCATCTGGTGACGGCGGACGGCGTTGACGACTGGCCGCCGCAAAGCAAGGAAGAAGCCGCCGCGATGTTGATCGCAAAAATCGTCGCCGCCGTTGGGAAGGACAGAACTTGAACGTCGAACTCCGCATCATGCAGCTAGCGCACGGCGAAGGCCTGCCGCTGCCCGCCTATCAAAGCGCGCTGGCCGCCGGTTTTGACCTCACCGCCGCGGTGCCCGAAGGTGCGCCACTCACCATCGCACCGGGCGCACGAGCGCTGGTGCCGACAGGGCTGGCTTTCGCGCTGCCCGAAGGCTTCGAAGCGCAGGTGCGGCCGCGCTCGGGGCTGGCCATGAAGCATGGCCTGACCGTGCTCAACTCGCCAGGCACCATCGATGCCGATTATCGTGGCGAGGTGCAGATCCTGCTGGTCAATCTCGGCGCCGATTCGGTTGTCATCACGCGCGGCATGCGCATCGCGCAGTGCGTCATCGCACCCGTCACGCGCGCGACGCTTGTGATGGCCACCTCACTCGATCAAACCGCGAGAGGCTCCGGCGGATTCGGCTCTACCGGTAGTTGAGAGCAAAATTTCGGCTTTTGGCTAGACGGATCAATGACTGTAATTTATTACCTCACGGGTAATAGCTTACGTGGTGCCGATAATGCCGCTCGTTTCCCGTAAAGGCGTTCTGGCCATTGCCGCCGTAATCGATGTGGCCATGAACTCCGAGGACCGTCCGGTATCGGCCAAGGCGCTTGCCGCGCGCCACAAGCTGCCCCCTCGGCATCTCGAACCGGTACTGCAAGCTCTGGTGCGCGACGGCATCCTGCGCGGCATCCGCGGGCCCCACGGCGGCTACGAGCTGGCGCGCGAGCACCGCTACATCACCGCCGAGGACATTCTGCGCGCCGCCTCCAGCACCGACGAGGCCGACGATCTGCCGGTGCCGCCATCGGGCCTGGTGAGCGACATCGTGCAGCCGGCGCTGGCCGAAGCCGAGCGTACTTTCTCGGCGGCGCTCGGCCGCATCAATGTCGATGACATGACGAGGCGGGCCCGCCACAGGCCTTAAGCCCCGGCGCGCGCCGAAAACGTCGTCTCTCCTTGCTCCGTTCCCCTTATGGACTCTTTCGGCGCGAGTCGGCTGAGGGGTAAAGTCCAATGATTCGCGAGCGATAGGCTCGATCGCATCCGCATTCTCCGGCGCCGCCGCGATGGGCCGGACGATGCGCCGTTTGATGCGTCGATGGCTGCGGCGCTCGCCACGTTCTTGGGGCAATCGGAATGCCGGCAGCACACCGGACGACGAACGGGGCACAACGCTCTCGTCCGAAGCGAAGCGGATTCCTGGCATCCGTTTCCCGCGCGGCGCTTGTCGTCGCCGCCTGGGCGACGTTCTGCAAGGCCGTCCTTGCCCAGCCTGCCATCGAACAAGCGACAACGTCGTTCGCCCGCCACGACTTCGCGACGTTGACGATCATCGGCGGCCTGCTCGGTTTCTCGGTGCTGGCGACCATCGCGCTTGCCCGCAGCCGCTACAGCAACCGCAGGAATTCGGTATCGCGCGATGAAGCAATGGCGATGCAGGCCGAGATCGACCGGCTCAAGCAATTGCTGCTGTCGCAGCCGCAGGTCCTGGTGACGTGGCCGGCGGCCTCGGACGAACCCGACATCATCGGCGACACATCGATCGTCGGACCGGGTACATCGCGCGTGCTCGCCTTCGGCACCTGGCTGGAGCCCGCAGCGGCGCAGCGCCTCGACGACGCGGTGGTGCGCCTGCGCAGCGACGGTCGCGGCTTCACCATGACGCTGACCACCTTGGCCGGCCGGCCGCTCGAAGCCGAAGGCCGCGCGCTCGGTGGCCGCGCCATTCTCAGGTTGCGCGATGTCAGTGGCATCGAAAGCGAATTGGTCAAGGTTTCGACCCGTCACGATCGCCTCGCCGGCGACCTCGATACCCTGAAGGCCATGCTCGAGGCGCTGCCGGCGCCGGTCTGGGCGCGCGACGCCGCCGGGCGGCTGATTTTCGTCAACAGCGCCTATGCCCGCGCGGTCGAGGCGAACGACGCGGCCGACGCCGTCACCCGCGAACTCGAAATGCTGGAGCGCACGGCGCGCGCCGAGATCGCGCGGCTGCGCGCCGGCGGCGAAGCCTTCACGAAACGCCTGCCGGCCGTCGTCGCCGGAGAACGGCGCATCTTCGACGTCGTCGATGCGCCGACCGCGTCCGGCTCCGCCGGCATGGCGGTCGACCGCACCGAATCCGAAACCATGCGCACCGAACTCAAGCGCATGACCGATGCGCACCGCCGCGTGCTCGACCAGCTCGCCACCGGCGTCGCCATCTTCAACGCCGACCGCAAGCTCGCCTTCTACAACACCGCCTTCCGCGTCCTGTTCGATCTCGACCCCGCTCTGCTCGAGCAGGCGCCCACCGACACGGCGGTGCTCGACACCTTGCGCAGCGCCCGCAAGCTGCCGGAAGAGCACGACTTCAAGCAATGGAAGCAGCAGCTCTACGAAGCCTATCGCGCCGTCGAGCCGAAAGAGCACATGTGGCACCTGCCCGACGGCCGCACCTTGCGCGTCGTTACCACGCCCAATCCGGAAGGCGGCGTCACCTATCTCTATGACGACGTCACCGAGCGCCTCGAAATGCGCCGCCGCTACGAGGCGCTGATCAAGGTGCAGAGCGAAACGCTCGACCACCTCGGCGAAGCCGTCGCGGTGTTCGGCTCGGACGGCCGTGTGCGCCTGCACAATCCGGCGTTCCAGAGCATGTGGAAGCTGACGCCCGAGGCACTCGACACCCATCCGCATGTCGAAGCCGTCACCGCCTGGACGCAGGCTCTGCATGACGACGGCGCGGTCTGGCGCGCGTTGCGCGACGCCATCACCGGCATCGACAATCGCGAGCCGGTCGCCGCCACCATCGAGCGCCGCGACGGCATGATGATTGACATGGCGACCATGCCGCTGCCGGACGGCGCCACGCTCGTCACGTTCCAGGACGTCACCGACACGGTGAATGTCGAACGCGCGCTGCGCGAGCGCAACGAGGCGCTGGTCGCCGCCGACTCGATCAAGATCGAATTTGTGCATCACGTTTCCTACGAGCTGCGCTCGCCGCTGACCAACATCATCGGCTTCGCCAACCTGCTCGGCGATCCCGCGTTTGGTCCGCTGACGCTGAAGCAGCGCGAGTATCTCGGTTACATCACCACCTCGACCAACGCATTGCTGGCGATCATCAACAACATCCTCGATCTCGCCACCATCGACGCCGGTGCCATGACGCTCAATCTGGCGCAGGTCGATATCCGCGCCAGCATGTTTGAGGCGGCCGAGGGCGTGCAGGACCGGCTGATCCCGAACCACATCGCACTCGATATCGTCGCCGCGTCCGGCATCGGCACATTCACCGCGGACGCCAAGCGGCTGAAGCAGGTGCTGTTCAATCTGTTGTCGAATGCCGTCGGCTTCTCACCGCCGAACGCTACCGTGACGTTGACGGCGAAGCGCGATGGCGACAGCGTGATTTTCGCGGTGAGCGATCGTGGCCCCGGCATCGAGCCGGCGCGTCAGGACAAGGTATTCGACTTGTTCGAGACCGACGCCAACGGATCGGGGCATCGCGGCACCGGACTCGGTTTGTCGCTGGTTCGGTCGTTCGTCGAACTGCATGGCGGCACGGTGTCGATCGAGTCGACCGTCGGCGCAGGCACCACCGTCACCTGCATCTTCCCTGCCGAACAGCAACGCCGCCCAGTGGAAACGCCGGCCACCAAGATTGCCGCAACGAAGCGCAGCGCGGCCTAACTCAGCCGGAATGACAAACTTCAAACAAAAACCCCCGCGGCGAACCGCGGGGGCCTTTGACTCATTCACGCTTACGCGAACGCTACGCTTACCCGGGAGGGTAATTAGCGGACGTACCGCGCCGGACGCTGCTGGTACCCGACATACTCGCCGTTGACGCAGGCATCCTTGTTGGCGCCGAACAGCGCCTGGAAGCCGCGGCACGGCTGCAGCACGCCGTCGATCAGGGCTACGGTGCCGACGCCGGCGACGCCGCCGACGGTCGCGGCGCCCGCAGCGGTGGTCGGCAGCGTGCTGCCGGCGATCGTCGGCGCCGCGCCGAACCAGCCGTTATAAAGACCGAAGCCGACGACGGCGCCGGTGGCCACGCCCACGGCGGGCACGGCCGCGGGATAATACGCATCGCCGCGACCCGGAGCCTCAACGGCGCCAGCCACGCCCGGCAGCGCAACAGCGGCCGCGGTCACGGCGGCGACGGAAAGACCGGTAATCAGTTTACGCATTGGAATTCTCCATGTTCGTTCGTTCAAACCCCTCGGGCCCAAGAACGTATGATGTAGGCACGCGTTCCTGTTCCGCTCGCGAAATCGCAGGAATTCCGCAACGAATCCTCATGCGGGGCGGGAAAATGTCGAACCCTGTCCGAATCCGGGCACGAAGATGGCGAAGCTTGCGCGCTGGCGGGCTGCGGTGCGCTGCGCCTATAAAGAACCGGTACCCTTTGGACGATTCGATGCCATCCTCCTCGCCCGCGTTCAGCTTTACCGTCGCGCTTCATGACGAGCAGGCGACGCGGCGTCTCGCCGCCGACATCGCCAATCTGATCGAGCCGGGCGACGTCATCACGCTGCTCGGCGATCTCGGCGCCGGCAAGTCGGCCTTCGCGCGCGCCTTCATCCGTCATCTCGCCGGCGACGAGACGGCCGAAGTGCCAAGCCCGACCTTCACACTGATGCAGAGCTACGATCTGCCGCGTTTCGCACTGGTCCATGCCGATCTGTACCGGCTGTCGGGACCAGACGAGCTCACAGAACTCGGCTTCGACGACGAGGCCGGCAAGACCGTGATGCTGATCGAATGGCCGGAGCGGGCGCGCGGCCATCTGCCGGAAGACCGCATCAATGTCGCGCTGATGCTGGACGCCAGCCGGGGCGACACGTTTCGTCATTGCAAGGTGACGGGCCTGGGCAAGCTTGCCGCGCGCGTCGAGCGCATCGACGCCATCCGACGCTTTCTCGATACGCATCGCTTTGCCGATGCGGCGCGCACGCGCATGCAGGGCGATGCCTCGAGCCGCATGTATGAGAGGCTGGCGCGCGATGGCGAGAGCTTCATTCTCATGAACTCGCCGCGCCGGCCGGACGGCCCGCCGGTCGAGGGCGGCAAGCCTTACAGCGCCATCGCTCATCTCGCCGAGGACGTGACGCCCTTCATCGCCATGGCGCGCGCCCTCAGCGAAGAAGGCCTGTCGGCGCCGCAAATCATCGCCGCCGACCGCGCCGCCGGCCTGCTCATCCTCGAAGACCTCGGCCTCGAAACGGTGGTCGAAGGCGAACCGCCGGCGCCGATCGCCGAACGCTACGGCGTCGCCACCGATCTGCTCGCCGCCCTGCATCGCAAGCCGAAACCGAACGACCTGCCGGTCGAATTCGGCGTTTCCCATCGCGTGCCGCGCTTCGATCTCGCCGCGATGCTGATCGAGGTGTCGCTGCTGCTCGACTGGTATCTGCCGCATGCCGGCGTCGAGCCCGATGCGAACCTGCGCGACACCTATCGCGCACTGTGGACCGAAGCGCTCAAGCCGGCGCTGGAAGCGCCGCCGACCTGGGTGCTGCGCGACTATCATTCGCCCAATCTCATCTGGCTGCCGCAGCGCGACGGCATCAAACGAATCGGCTTGCTCGATTTCCAGGACGCGGTGATGGGCCCGGCCGCCTACGACGTCGCCTCGCTGCTGCAGGACGCGCGCGTCG
>JAEZEY010000097.1 GCA_023432845.1 Pseudomonadota bacterium | reverse complement strand
AATAACCAAAAACAAACCCCCCCCCGGCGCGGCCCCCGTTCCAATCTCTGTCGATATTTCCGGGCTCACGCCGCCGCCGCCTTGCCCGGTGCCGTCACCGCTGCGGTGTAGTCTTCCATCAGCGTCTTGGTGATGCCGCCCGGATTGAAGTTCCACTTGTCGATTTCCGCCACCGCGGTCACTTCCGCGGCCGAGCCGGTGATGAAGCATTCCGAGAAGCTCGACAGCTCTTCTGGCATGATGCGCCGTTCGATCACCTCGAAGCCGCGCTTCTTGGCGAGTTCGATCACGGTCGAGCGCGTGATGCCGGCCAGGAAGCAGTCGGCGATCGGGGTATGGATCTTGCCGTCCTGGACGAAGAAGATGTTGGCGCCGGTGCATTCGGCAACGCGGCCCTGCCAATCCAGCATCATCGCGTCGGCATAGCCTTTGCGCTCAGCCTTGTGCTTGGAGATGGTGCAGATCATGTACAGGCCGGCGGCCTTGGCCAGCGACGGCGCGGTCTTCGGATCGGGCCGGCGGTAGTCGGCTAGATCGAGGCGGATGCCTTTGAGCCGCTGCTCCGGATCGAAGTAGCTCGGCCATTCCCACGAGGCGATGGCGAGGTGGATGGTGTTCGCCTGCGCCGACACGCCCATCATCTCTGAACCGCGCCAGGCGATCGGACGGACATACGCGTCCTTCTTGCCGTTCTTGTCGACGACCATCTGCTTGGCGGCATCGATCTCGGCGACCGACCATGGAATCTCGAAATCGAGCACCTGCGCCGAGCGCTTCAGTCGTTCGGAGTGTTCGGTCGACTTGAAGATGCGCCCGCCATAAGCGCGCTCGCCCTCGAACACCGCGCTGGCGTAGTGGAGGGCGTGGCTTAGCACGTGCACGTTTGCTTCCGCCCACGGAACGAGCTTGCCGTCATACCAGATGACGCCGTCGAGCTTGTCGTAGGATTGGGCAGCCATGACTTCCTCCAGATCACATTCACAACGGGACCTCATGGTCCCAGCGGCACGGGCCTGTTGGATCGGCCTCTTGAACGCGCCTTCCGGCGGCCGCCGGTCTGGCGGATTTTCCGGGCTTATTCCAACACTTTGCGTCACCCGGCAACAGCCGGTATGACTGTTTTCGGTCCGTCGGCGCGGGTTTCGCGTCAGGCAGGGCCCGAAAAGGCCGTCAGGAACGATCGTTTCGTCCTGAATGCGGTTTTTGTAACATAAAACCAAAATATGTCAACATGGCTGACATAAATAGCAGCACCAAGGATTCCTCCGGCAAGCCGGCTACGGCCGACGCGGGGGGCGCCGAGCTCGCCGCATCCGCAGCGGGCCCGACCTGGGACATTATCGAGCTTCTGTTCTTCGCCTATCGCGATTTCGTCGGCGATCCGGACGAGGTGCTGGCCAAGTTCGCCTTCGGCCGCGCCCATCACCGCGTGCTGCATTTCGTCAACCGCCATCCGGGCATGAAGGTCGCCGACCTGCTCGACATTCTCAACATCACCAAGCAGTCGCTCGGTCGTGTGCTGAAGCAACTGGTCGATCAGGGTTACGTGCTTCAGAAGGAAGGCGAGCACGACCGCCGCCAGCGTCTGCTTTACGTCACCGCCAAGGGCGAGGCGCTGTCGCTCAAGCTGGCGCAGTTGCAGACCGAGCGCATCGAGCGCGCCTTCGGCGAACTTGGCCCCGGCGCCCATGATGCTGCGCGCCGTTTTTTGACCGCGATGATCGACAAGGGTAACCGCGAGGAAGTGCTTCGCCTCATCGCCCGCGCCGATCGCGCCAAGCGGGGGTAGGGTAGCCTGGACAAGGTAAGCACAGCCGATGATCACCAGGGTCACTAAACTTCCCGACGACGCGCCGCATTTGCTGGTGGTCGATGACGACCGCCGCATTCGCGATTTGCTGTCGCGCTTCCTTGCCGGCGAGGGCTTCCGCGTCACCACTGCCGACAACGCCGCCGATGCGCGCGCCAAGCTCGCCGGACTGTCGTTCGATCTCATCATTCTGGACGTGATGATGCCGGGCGAGACAGGCTTCGAGTTTGCCAAATCGCTGCGCGGCACCTCCGATGTGCCGATCCTGATGCTGACCGCGCGCGACGCCGCCGAAAGCCGCATCGAAGGCTTGAGCCTGGGAGCCGATGATTACCTGTCCAAGCCATTCGAGCCGCGCGAACTGTCGCTGCGCATTGCCAACATCCTCAAGAGAGCGCAGCCGCCGGCGCCGCCGCCGGTCGAATCCGTGCGTTTCGGGCCCTTCGTCTATCATCTGGCGCGCGGCGAACTGCGCCGTGGCGACGAGGTCATCCGCCTGACCGATCGCGAGCGCGAGATGCTGCGCATTCTTTGCGCCTCACCCGGCGAGACGGTGTCGCGCATGGCGCTCGCCGGCAATGGCGAACAGGTCTCCGAACGCGCCGTCGACGTGCAGGTCAACCGCCTGCGTCGCAAGATCGAGAAGAACCCGGCCAATCCGTTGTTCGTGCAGACCGTGCGCGGCATCGGCTACCGGCTGGTGAGCACGACATGACCTCGCTCGACATCGGCGTTAACGTCCGCCACGCGGTAGCCCGCTTGCGCGCCGCCTGGGAGTGGTACGATTCGATCCCGCCGATCCGGCGCATCCACGCCCAGCTCGAGAAGATCGCCGATGGCTGGCGGCGGTTCTCGCGCTGGCTCAACAGCGTCATGCCGAAAGGCCTGTTCGCCCGCGCGGTGCTGATCATCATCCTGCCGATGGTGATCCTGCAGTCGGTAATCGCCTTCGTCTTCATGGAGCGGCACTGGAATGTGGTGACGCAGCGCCTGTCCGCCGGCGTGGTTGCCGACATTGCGGCGCTGGCCGACATCTATAAGACATATCCGCAGGATGCCGATCAGTCGCAACTCCGCCGCATCGCGCAGCAACGGCTCGGCCTGGTCGTCGATTTCCTGCCGCTCGGCGAAATGCCACCGCCGCGGCCCAAGCCGTTCTTTTCGCTGATCGACCAGGCGCTGTCGGAAGAACTGCGCAAGCAGGTGGCGCGGCCGTTCTGGATCGACACCGTTGGCAAATCCTCGCAGGTCGAAATCCGCGTTCAGCTCGACAACACCATCATGCGCGTTTACGCGCGGCGCAACGCGGCCTATGCCTCGAACTCCGAGCTCTTCCTGATCTGGATGGTCGGCACTTCGGTCGTGCTGCTGGCCGTGGCGCTTGTTTTCCTGCGCAACCAGATCAAGCCGATCCTCAAGCTCGCTGATGCCGCCGAGAGTTTCGGCAAGGGCCGCGACGTGCCCAACTTCCGGCCGCGCGGCGCCCGCGAGGTCCGGCGTGCGGCCAACGCCTTCATCGAGATGAAGGCGCGCGTCGAACGCACCATGGAGCAGCGCACCGCGATGCTGGCCGGCGTGTCGCATGATCTGCGCACCATCCTGACGCGCTTCAAGCTCGAGCTGGCGCTGCTCGACGATTCGCCCGAAATCGACGCCATGAAGAAGGACGTCGACGAGATGGCGCGGATGCTCGAGGCGTATCTGGCCTTCGCACGGGGCGACACCGGCGAGAGCGCGGCGCCGACCGACATGGCCGGTTTCCTCGACGAACTCAAGGACGACGCCGAGCGCCACGGCCATCGCACCACGGTCGTGTTTCACGGCGCGCCCGTCGTCACGGTTCGGCCGGCGGCGTTCAGGCGCTGCCTCGGCAATCTGGTGTCGAACGCGGCGCGCTACGCCAATGCCATCGCCATCACCGGCCATCGCGATCACCGTTATCTCACGGTGACTGTGGACGACGACGGCCCGGGCATCCCGGCCGATCAGCGTGAGGAAGTGTTCAAGCCGTTCCTGCGGCTCGACGACGCGCGCAATCAGGACGAGGGCGGCACCGGCCTCGGCCTCGCGATTGCCCGTGACATTGCGCGCTCGCATGGCGGCGACATCACCCTCGCCGATTCACCGCTCGGCGGGCTGAGGGCGATCGTCAAGGTGCCGGTGTAGTTGTCGTTTCTAAGCCGCGTTCGCTTCCGCCGCGCCCTCGTCGAGCGGTGGCCGGCGGCGATGACGCCGCGGCGGGCCGCGCAGGACGCAACACGGCAATGCGCAGAGGTCGCGCATGAAGCCGTCCCAGCGTTCGGCACTGATAAGGCCCTTATCGAGTACGGCCATCGCCTTGTCGTTTGCTTCTTCGTCGTCGGCGTCGAGCCACGCCTTCACGGTTCTGGCGAACAGCACTGCGGCGCCCTGCGCGCGCATCATGCCGCGCGGGCCGGACGCGGAAATGCCGGCGGTCTCGAGCATCCACGTCTGCGAGCGCAAGGCGAGCGCATTGAGCGCCAGTGCCAAAAGCGGATTGCGCCGTGCCGAATGCATCATCGACCGTGTCGCCTCGCGATAGGGCGTCATCGCCTCGATGCGCCGCATCTCAACGTCGAACAGCCGCTCTCGATACGGCTCCTCCGCCATGTCGGCGGTGTCGGCCGAAAGCACGGCGTTGTCGATGTCCTTGATATGCGCGGCCCAGATCGCCAGCGTCGAGCCGAATTCGGCGCGCAGCGCCGTCAGCTTCAAGCCCGCGCGGCCGGCGACTTCGGCGAGCCCGATCTCCTCGAAAGGATGCTGCATCAGCAGCGCGATCAGTGCGTCCTTGGCCTTGTCGCGGTCGGAGGTGCCGCGCGGCGGCGGCGGCACAAGAGCCTTGCGTTCGGACGAGCGCCTGCGGGACCGATAGACCATGGCCGTGCTCCCTCACTGTTTCAGGAGCAAATCTAGGTCCGCAAAGGCGACGGTTCTAGGGCGGGCTTTTCTATGCGCATGATCTTGCCCGAAAACCGGTACCCGCTTTTCGGGATGATGCGCGCTACCCCGCTAGTTCCTTCGACCTTTTTGTCGCGGCGGCAATGGCTTCGCTCAGCAGCTTGTCGAGGCCTGCCGGTCCCATCAGCACATTCAGCGCCGCCGCGGTGGTGCCGCCGGGCGAGGTGACGTTCTGCCGCAACGTCGCGGCATCGAGGCTCGACTGGTGCAGCAACTCGCCGGACCCGGCCACGGTTTCGCGGGCCAGCCGATAGGCCAGTTCCGGCGGCAGACCCGCCTCGGTGCCGGCCTTGGCCATGGCTTCGACCAGCAGGAACACATAGGCCGGCCCCGAACCGGACACCGCGGTGACGGCGTCGATCAGCCCTTCGTCGCCGACCCATTCGACCTTGCCGATGGCCGACAAGAGGTCACTGGCGAGTTTGCGCTGCTTCGCCGTGACCCTGCTGTTCGCCACCGCGACGCTGATGCCGCGGCCGACGGCGGCCGGCGTGTTCGGCATGACACGCACGATGGCGGTTCCGGGCGGCAGCGCCTTTTCGAGAAAATCGATGGTGCGCCCGGCCATGATCGAGACGACGAGCGTCGATTTGCCGACATAGAGTCCGAGCGGCGGCACCGCGTCCGGCGCCATCTGCGGCTTCACCGCGACGACGATGGCCTGCGCGTCGGCATTCGCCCGCGGCCCGGCCTTCGGGTTGACCTTCACGCCGCGCTTGGCGGTGGCCTTGATTTCTTTCGACGGATGCGGATCGAGCGCGATGACCTTCTGCGCCTTGAGGCCGCGCCCCAGCCAGCCGTCGAGCATGGCCTGGCCCATCTTGCCGGCGCCGAGCAGCACCAGCGGACCGGCGAAGGCGGCGAGGGGTTTGGTGTTCTTCTTTAGTGATTTCTTGATTGGCTTTTTCATGGTCTGGATCATAGCCGCAAATTGCATGTTGTCATTCCGGGACGCGCGACAGCGCGGACCCAGAATCCAGCGGCGTATTCAGAATGTGTTGCTGGATTCCGGGTTCGCGTGCTGCGCACGCGCCCCGGAATGACAGCTCAGGCCTCGCCCGAGGTCTCGAACATCGCCGCTTCGAGGGCTTCCTTGGCGCTCTTGCCGGCCCAGACCACGAACTGGAAGGCAGTAAAGTAGAGCTCGCAGGTGTCGAGCGCGGTGCCGAGCAGCTTCTCGCACTGGGCACCCGCCGGCTCCATGCCGGCCGGCAATTGCAGCGCATGGCGGAACATCACCAGGCCTTCTTCGGCCCAGTTGTCGAAATGGCCGACCCAGAGTCGCTCGTTGATCAGCGCGATGAGCGCCCGCACTTCGGCGCGGCGGCGCTCCGGCACCTTGAGGTCGAAGGCGCAGGCCAGATGCAGCGCCTCGATGTCGAGCATCCAAGTGTAGGAGAGTTGGTATTCGGCCCAGCGGC
>JAEZEY010000047.1 GCA_023432845.1 Pseudomonadota bacterium | reverse complement strand
CCGCCGAGACGCTCTATTCGGGCCTTCACGACTTCACGCTGGTTTCGATCCCGATGTTCATCATGATGGGCGCTGCAATCGGTTCGTCGCCGGCGGGGCGAGATTTGTACATCGCGCTCGATCGCTGGCTGTACCGCGTGCCCGGGGGACTGGTGGTGTCCAATCTCGGCGCCTGCGCCATCTTCGCCGCGCTTACCGGCTCCTCGCCCGCCACCTGCGCCGCCATCGGCAAGATGGGCGTTCCGGAGATGCGCAAGCGCGGCTATCCGGATGAAGTCGCCACCGGCTCGATCTGTGCCGGGGGCACGCTGGGCATTCTCATCCCGCCATCGATCACGCTCATCCTGTACGGCATCGCCACCGAGACTTCGATCGGCCGCCTGTTCCTCGCCGGCGTGCTGCCTGGCCTGCTGCTGACCGCGCTCTTCATGGCCTGGACGGTCTTCTACATCTGGAAGTCGGGCTTCCGGGCCTATGCGGCGGGTTTCCGCTACTCGTGGAAGGAGAAGTTCGAGTCGATTCCGAAGATCGCGCCGTTCCTCGTGATCGTCATCGCCGTCATGTACGTGCTGTATGGCGGCATTGCGACGCCGTCGGAGGCGGCCGGCGTCGGCGCCGCGTTCTGCGTGCTGTTCGCTGTGCTGATCTACCGCATGTGGAACCCGATGCAGTGGTGGGACATTCTACGTTCCACAACGCGGGAGTCGGTGATGATTTTGATGATCATCGCGACTGCCGTTTTGTTCGGCTACATGCTGACGTCACTCTACATCACCCAGACGCTGGCGGAGGCGATCGCCGCCATGGACGTCAACAAATGGGTGTTGATGGGCCTCATCAACGTGTTTCTGCTCGTCGCCGGCTGTTTCATTCCGCCGGCGGGCATCATTCTGATGACGGCGCCGATTTTGCTGCCGATCATCACGGCGGCGGGATTCGATCCGATATGGTTCGGCATCATCATGACGATCAATATGGAAATCGGTCTCATCACGCCGCCGGTCGGCCTGAACCTGTTTGTCGTCAATGCGATAGCGCCGGACGTGCCGACCAAGACGGTGCTCTGGGGCGCATTGCCCTATGTCGGGATGATGGTGCTCTGCATCGTGATCTTGTGTATCTTCCCCGAAATCGTCACATGGCTCCCTGACTATTTGATGGGGCCCGTTGCGAACTAAAGTCGCTAGGATAGGAGCGTCATGAACACCTCGTTTTTCGGCGAACTCCTGCAATCGATATCGGACCGCGGCCGGGCTCTGCTCGACCGCGGCCGGCGCGGCGACACCGCGGCGCAGTCGGAGAGTTTCGTCGAGCTTTGCGAAGATTTGCTGTCGGGGCGTGGCGAGGCCTCCGGCGTGGCGCGCGCGCGCGACATCCTGTCCCGCTATTCCGAACTGACGACCGGTCCGCGCATTGCGTTCTTCGAGGCCCTGGCGACCCGTTTCGGCGTGCAGCGCGATCGGGTCAGCGAAGCGATTGCCGCCTGGCAGGCCAATCCGAATGACGAGACCGCCGCCAAATTGCACGTCGCCTCCGAGCCGCGCCGGCAGGAGCTGTTTCGGCGCCTCAATCTCGCGCCGGGCGGCACCGCGGCGCTGGTGCGGATGCGTGAGCAACTGATTGACGTGCTGCCGAACCGGCCGGACCTGCAACCGGTCGATGACGACTTCGTCCATCTGTTCACGTCGTGGTTCAATCGCGGCTTCCTGGTGCTGCGCCATATCGACTGGTCGACGCCGGCGAACATCCTGGAAAAGATCATCCGCTACGAGGCCGTGCACGAGATCCGCGATTGGGACGACCTGCGCCGTCGCATCGATCCGCGGGACCGGCGCTGCTACGCTTTCTTCCATCCGGCGATGGTCGACGACCCGTTGATCTTCGTCGAGGTCGCGCTCACGCGCGATATCCCGGAGGCGATTGCGCCGATCCTGGCGCCCGAGCGCGAACCGGTCGAGCCTGACAAGGCGCGCACCGCGGTGTTCTACTCGATCTCGAACTGCCAGCGCGGGCTCGCCGGCGTGTCGTTCGGCAACTTCCTGATTAAACAGGTGGTCGAGGAAGTCTGCCGCGAATTGCCGAAGCTCACGACGCTCGTCACCTTGTCGCCGGCGCCGACTTTCGCCAAATGGCTCAAGCGCGAGCGCGGGCAGGAGATTTCGCCAGCCCTCAATGAATCGGACAAGCAGGCTCTGGCTGTGCTCGACGATACCAACTGGTGGCTCGACGCCGAGAAGGTGGCGCAAATGCGCGAGCCGATGCTGCGCGCGGCGGCCTATTATTATCTCCGGGCCAAGACGCCGCGCGGATTGCCGATCGATCCGGTTGCGCGCTTCCATCTCGGCAATGGCGCGCGGCTCGAACGTCTCGACTGGCTTGCCGACGCTTCGGAAAAGGGCATCGCCCAGTCATACGGGCTGATGGTCAACTATCTCTACGACGTCGAGCACATCGAGAAGAACCACGAGGCCTTCGCCGAGCAGCGCACCGTGGTCGCGGCGTCGAGCGTGCAGCGCCATGTCCGCCCGCCGCTCGAACTCGTGCCGATCGCGGGCTAGAGCGTCCAGGCGAAGTGGAATTGGGTTCGCCGTCCGGAAACGCGACAAAGCAAAAATCTAGGTTCATTCACTGTTTCAATGCAGCGGTGATTGAATCTAGGAGCGGCCATATACCGGTACGACGCCGCCACGCGTGACGGCGTTGTCCGGCGAGGCGAGGAACACGATCGTCGCCGCGACCTCCTCGACCTTCGGCCATTTGTCGAAGTTCGCCTTCGGCATGCCTTTGCGGTTGGCCGGTGTATCCATGATCGACGGCGCCACCGCGTTGACGAGGATGCCGTCCTTGGCCACTTCCTCGGCCAGCGCAATTGATAGCGTGGCGACGCCGGACTTGGCGATCGTATAGGCGCTCATGCCGGCACCCGAGCGTGGCTCCAGCGCCGGCCGGGCCGCGACATTGACGATGCGGCCGCCGCCGCCAGCGGCCTTGATCGCCTTCACCGCCGCGCGGGAGCACAGGAAGCAGGAGACGAGATTGCCGTCGATCTGCTTCATCAGCGCCACCTTGTCGGTGTCCTCGACCGAGCCTGAAGCGAAGCCACCGGCAATGTGGATCGAGGCCCACAGCTTGAGCCCGCTATAGAGCGCGTCCACGACACTCTCGTCCGCGAGATCGCCGGCCGCGACCAGTTCGACGTATTTGTTGTCGCGATGGGCGAAGCGCTGCGCTTCCGGCTCATTGCGATAGGGCACGATGCATTGCGCGCCCTGCTCGAGCAGCGCGCCGACCACGGCGGCGCCGAGCGCGCCGGTGCCGCCGGTGACGAGGACGAGCTTGTCGGTGAAAGTCATGGGTGTCTTCCTCGATGTCATTGCCCGCGAAAGCGGGCGATCCAGTATCCGCGGGCTTCATGGTCCCGTCGAGCGTCAGTGATCACTGGATGCCCCGCTTCTGCGGGGCATGACGGCTTACTAGCCCCGCCCGCGCTTCACGCGCATCGGCAGCACCTGGTATTCGACCCAGTTAGCCACCTCGCTGACACGCAGCTTCTTGTCGAGCACATTCTGGCTGATGCCGTGGCGCCAGGACAGCCGCTTGCAGGTCGGGTCGCGATCGAGCGCGTCAAGATCGCGGGCGAATTCCTTGACCTCGCTCTCGTCGGCGAAGAAGCCCTCGCCGATCAGGCGCGTGCCGATGCGCCGCACGATGGCCGCGAGTTCCCTGAGCGGATATTCGGGATGATACTGCACGCCCCAGGCCGTGGAGGCCGGGGTACGGAACTCCACCGCCTGCACCTGCGACATCGCGTTGCTGGACAGCACGGTCGCGTCCGCCGGCAGCGTCTCGACCTCGTCTAGATGCACGGTCGGCGCATTGAAGACGTCGAGCTTGCCGACATACATCGGATGCTTGCGCCCGGATTCGGTGAGGCGGATGCCGCGGCCGAAACCGATCTCGCGGCCCTTCGGGTTCTTGCGCACCGCGCCGCCGGCGGCGACGGTGATGATCTGCAGACCCCAACACGAGCCGAACACCGGTGTGCCGGTGGTTAGGGCCTGGCGAACCAGATCGACCTGCCGCGTGACCTCGGCGCCGCCGTTGTAAAGGTGCAGGCTGGATCCGGTGATGGCGATGCCGTCATAGCCTTCCAGGGCTTCGCCGGCCGGCAACTCGGCCGAAACATCGGCGGGGTGGCAAATGTCGACCTGGGCCATCGGCAGCAATTCGCGCAACAGGCTGGCATAGCCCTCGCTGGCCGGGGTGCCGCCGACCGCGACGTGTTCGGCCATGGTGGCGGGGGAGTTGCCTTCGATAACGAGGAGACGGGGGGTAGGCATTGTGACCTTAGGGGCGGGACGTGACGTCAACCGTAACAACAAAAGAGATATGTCGAAGCCAAGGCGCTGGCAAAGGCATTTGAGAACCCGAGGGTGGCTTTTTAGGCTTTAATCGACGTTAACGCCGGACCGCCTAGATTGGTGCCGGGCAGACAGCCCCCGATTGCCGCCTTCCAGGACCGGCCGCCGAACCGGAAAAAATTCATGGCCAATACCCCGCAGGCCGGGCCCGAAGCGGCCGACTACGACCTCGCCATTATCGGCGGCGGCATCAATGGCGCCGGGCTGGCGCGCGATGCTGCCGGGCGGGGCCTCAAGGTACTGCTCGTCGAAATGAACGACTTGGCGGCCGGCACCTCGTCGGCGTCGTCCAAGCTTGTTCACGGCGGCCTGCGTTATCTCGAACATGGCGCCTTCCGCCTGGTCGGCGAGGCGCTGTCCGAGCGCGAGGTTTTGCTCGGCATTGCGCCGCATGTCGTCCGTCCGATGCGGTTCGTGCTGCCGCCGTCCGCAGGGCAGCGCTCGCCACTGCTGCTGCGTTTTGGTCTGTGGCTCTACGACATGCTCGGTGCCCGCAAGCTGTTGCCCAAGGCGCGGACCATCGATCTGACCCACAACGTCGTCGGCCAGCCGCTCAAGCGCGCCTTCCGTTACGCCTTCGAATACTCCGACTGCTGGGTAGACGACAGCCGGCTGGTCGTTCTGAACGCGATGGATGCCGCCGAGCGCGGCGCCTCGATCCGCACGCGCACGCGCTGCGTCCGCGCCGACCGACGCGGCGGGCTGTGGGAACTGGTCCTGCACGACCATGGCCGCCGCGATACCGTGACCGCGAAGGTGCTGGTCAATGCCTCGGGCCCGTGGATCGGCGAGGTCGCGGACAATGTGTTGCGACACAAACTCAAGAGCCGTCTGCGCCTGATCAAAGGCAGCCACATCGTCGTGCGCAAGCTGTTCGACCACGACAGCGGCTATATCTTCCAGGCGCCCGGCAAGCGCGTCGTCTTTGCCCTGCCTTTCGCTGGCGAGTTCACGCTGGTGGGAACCACCGACGAAAATTTCGTCGGCGATCTCAATTCGCCGGCGCCGAGCGCCGACGAAATTCTTTATCTGTGCGATGTGGTCAACCGCTACTTCCGTCATCCGGTGACGCCCGATGAGCTGGCCTGGTCGTTTTCCGGCGTACGCGCGCTGTACGACGACGGCAAAGGCAAGCCGGAAGACGTCACGCGCGACTATCATCTGGAGCTCGAGACGCCGCGCAACGAAGCGCCGCTCCTGACCGTCTATGGCGGCAAGATCACGACCTATCGCCGTCTCGCCGAAGCGACGCTGAAGAAGCTCGACCGCATTTTTCCCGGCCGCGCGCCGTGGACCGCGCAGGTCAAGCTGCCCGGCGGCGAGTTCGAGTGGGCGAACTGGAAGGAAGTGCTGGCGGAAATGCAGATTCGCTGGCCGTTCCTGCCCGAGCCGATGGCACAGCGCATGCTGCGCGCCTATGGCCTGCGCGCCGAAAAAATCCTGGGCGACGCCGAGAGTCTTGAGGCCCTGGGGCCCGTTCTCACCGGCGATCTGACCGCCGCCGAAATTCGCTATCTGGTCGAAAACGAATGGGCCGAGACCGCCGAAGACATCCTCTGGCGCCGCGGCAAGTTCGGCCTGGCGGCGACGGCAGACGAGCGCAAAGCCATCGACCGGCTGATTGGCGCGCTTCGTCAGCCCGATCATCAGGGTTAACCGAACCTTGCCGGCGTCGCTGCAATTGGGTCAGCGCCGTTCACCGCATATCGACGCGGCTGTGTTCTAATGAAGTTGTAACGACACCGTTACCGGGGCCGCCTATGCAATATGATTCAAGGGAGCTCGATCGCCGCCTTGCAAAGCTGAAGGTACTGGTCGTGGACGACGAGCCCTTCATGCGCAAGGTCGTGCGTACGCTGCTCACCGGCATGGGCGTGCGCAACATTGTTGAGGCGCATGACGGCATGCATGGCCTCGACGCCATCCGCCGCGAGCAACCGGATGTCGTAATTCTCGACTGGAGCATGCCCGGCCTCGACGGTCCGGCTTTCGTGCGCATGGTGCGCTCGCCGCAGACCTTCCCGATGCCGGATATTCCGATCATCATGCTCACCGGACACGGTGAACGCGCCAAGGTGATCGAGGCGATCGAAATCGGCGTCAACGAATTCCTGTTGAAGCCGGTATCGACCAAGTCGCTGCGCGACCGCATGGCCGCCGTGCTCCTCAATCCGCGCCCCAATATCCGCTCCGGCCAGTACTACGGACCGGCGCCGCGCAAGCTGGCCGATATCCATCGCGACGAAGACGACAGCAAGACGCTCATCTATCTGAACTGATCCGGGCTTTTCATTCCGCTTGCGAAGTCTTAGCCTCGGCGCATTGACGCGGCCGGGGGCTAAAGAGTGTCGCATCTCATCGCCATCGATCAGGGTACGACTTCGACACGCGCCATCGTTTTCGACGCGGCGCTGAAGCCGCGCGCGCTGGCGCAGCGGGAGCTGCCGCAGATATTTCCCGCGCCCGGATTGGTCGAGCACGATCCTGAGGAAATCTGGAGCGCCACAGTCGCCGTGGTGCGCGAGGCGATTGCCAAGGCCGGTCTCGCCGCGAAGGATATCGCCGGCATCGGCATCACCAATCAGCGCGAGACGACGGTCGTCTGGGACCGCGCGAGCGGCAAACCCATTCACAATGCCATTGTCTGGCAGGACCGCCGCACCGCGCCGTTCTGCGACAGCTTGCGCGCCGGCGGTCACGAGGCGGAGATCACGGCGAAAACCGGATTGATCGTCGATCCCTATTTTTCCGCCAGCAAGATCGCCTGGCTGCTGGCGCACGTCGAGGGCGCACGCAGCAAGGCAGACAGCGGCGCGCTTGCTTTCTGCACGATCGACAGTTTCCTGCTGTGGCGTCTCACCGGCGGCAAGGTCCATGCGACCGACGCCAGCAATGCGGCGCGCACCAGTCTGCTCGATATCGGCAGCGGCGAATGGGACGAAGGGCTGTGCCGAATGCTCGGTGTGCCGATGGCGATGCTGCCTGAGGTGCGCGATTGCGCCGGTTCTTTCGGCGTCACCACGCCCGACCTGTTCGGCGCGGCCATTCCGGTCCTCGGCATGGCCGGCGACCAGCAGGCGGCGACCGTGGGGCAGGGCTGTTTCACCCCCGGTATGATGAAATCGACTTACGGTACCGGCTGCTTCATGCTGCTCAATACGGGGGCCGAGCGCGTCACTTCGCGCAACCGCCTGCTCTCGACCATCGCCTATCAGCTCGACGGCAAGCGCACTTACGCGCTCGAGGGTGCGATCTTCATTGCCGGCGCGGCCGTGCAATGGTTGCGCGATGGCCTCAAGCTCATGGCCAAATCTTCGGAAGCGGGGGCGCTCGCCGCCAAAGCCGATCCAGCGGAAGATGTCTATCTGGTGCCGGCCTTCGTGGGCCTCGGCGCGCCTTATTGGGATGCGGAGGCGCGCGGCGCCATTTTCGGCCTGACGCGCAATTCCGGCGGTGCCGAGATCGCGCGCGCCGCTCTCGATGCGGTGGGCTATCAGACGCGCGACCTGATCGAAGCCATGCATGCCGACTGGCCGGCTTCGCGCGGTGCGAAAACGGTGCTGCGCGTCGACGGCGGCATGACGGCGAGCGATCAGACCATGCAGTTTCTTGCCGACATTCTCGCCGCGCCGGTCGATCGCCCGGTGGTGATGGAAACCACCGCGCTCGGCGCGGCCTATCTCGCCGGCCGTGCCGCCGGTCTGTGTCCCGATCTCGACGGCTTCGCCGCCCAGTGGCACTTCGACAAGCGCTTCTCGCCGCGCATGGATGCGCACATGCGCGAGCGGAAATATGCCGGCTGGCGGGATGCCGTGCGTCGGACGCTGACGCCGGGCTGAGCGTCAGTTTTGGGGCTTGGACTCGGCCGGAGCGGCTTCGGCCGCCGGCTGCACGCCGCCGCCGGTCAGCCGCTCGATGGCTGAGCGCACGGTGTCGCGGGCATTGCGCTCGCGCACGGCGTTGAGGAGCGGCGCCGCCGCGCCGGAGCGGCGGATGAGCGCTTCCGCATCCGGCAGCATGATCGGGTCGTCCCACGAGCCTTGCACCACGAAGGGCAGGCCGAACGGCTGCGCGCCGGCGCGGCTGGCCACCGCCAGCGCCGCCGTGCCCTTGAGATCGAGTTCGCGGTCCGGGATCGACGCCGTGCCGGCGAGCGCCAGCCGCACCGCGGTGCTTTCGACCTTCATGTCCTCCACGTCGACCGTGCCTTGCGCGACGCGCAGCGTCACCTGGATCTTGTCGAACGGCGTGCGGCCGGTGCGGAATTCGCCGCCGCCGGACAAAGGGCGCCGTTCCAGACGCTTGAGCAGCTGTTCGACATTGAGCCCGGCAATTGCGCCCTCGCGGCCGGTCAAAGTCGCGGTGCCGGAGAGCGTGCGCGTCATGGCGAGAATGCTCTCGCCAGCGCCGTCGAGCGCCAGCGACATTGTGCCTTTGCCTTCGAGGCGCTTGAGGCCGAAGAGTTGGTCAAGACAGGCTTCGAGATCGACGTCGGCGAACTGCAATTGCGACCTGAAGTCGACGCCCGTGATGGTATGGGTCAGCGCCACAGAGCCCTTGATGACGCCGCCATAGGCCAGGGCTTCGCCGATGGAAACCGACAGCTTACCGGCGCGCAGATTGGCGCCGATCGCGGTGCGGCCGAATTTGGCGCTCCCCATGATGACATTCGCGGCCGAGAGTCGCAGATCGAAGTCGAGGCCGTCGAGGCCGTCCGGGGTCAGCCGCGCATCGTTCCAGGCGCGCTGGTTGGCGGTTGAAAGGCGAATTGTTGAAATGTAAGGCGTCAGATCGAGCGTCTCGGAGGCGAGCGTGCCCTGCAACGTCTGCCGCCCTTCGCTCGAGAAGGAGAGCGCGCCCTCGGCGCTGTTGCCGTCAAGCTCGACATTGACACTGGACAGGCTGATCGCGTCGCCGACCACGCTGGTCTGCGCCTTTATGGCGAAGCGGCCGAAGCCGCCGCCGGGCAGCGGCTCGTGACCGGCCCACATCATGGCGCGGCGCAGCGATGCAGCGTCGGCGGCGAGCGTGCCCTCGACCTTGACCGTCGGCTTGGTGCTGAAAGCGCCTTCGAAGGCGGCCTTGAGCGGCGCGCCGGAGAGGCGCAGTTTGACGCCGCTGCGGCTGCCGGCGAGCACGGCGGCGAAGTCGGCGAGCGTGACGCTGGCATCGACTTTTTCGCCGTGCCAGACGAAGTGGCCAGTGGCGACGAAGCTCTTCGCGATTGACGGCCAGGCCAGCGACAGGTCGACGGCATAAAGCGTCTCGACCGTGCGGCCGCCGTCCTTGCGCAACATCACGGTGCCATCGTCGATGCGCATTTCGGAGAAGCCGGCGACGCCGTGATCGGCGCGCGGCTTCTGCGCCTGCGCCAATGCCCCGATCAGCGCCGACCAGTTCGAGCCGCCGTCGCGGTCGAGGTCGATGGCGATGGTCGGTTTCTCTAGCGACACATCGGCGAGTTCGACTTTACCGACCAGCAGCGGAAAGAAGCGCAGTCGCGCCGTCAGCCGTTCGGCGGTCAGTGCCGGCCGCTTGGGGTCGCCCAGAACGACGTCGGAGAAGCTGACGCTCCCTTTTGGGAACAGGGTGACCGTGACCTTGCCGCTCCATTGCGGGTCGAGGCCGGTGGCGGCCCGGATGCGGCTGAGAACCTCGCCGCGCACGGTGTCGGGGGAAATCAGGTAGCCGGCGGTCGTCAGCACGCCGGCCGTCACCGCGCCGACGGCGAGCAGCACAAATCCCAAGCGTCGAATGCCAGCGAATGCCGTCAAAACGGGTAAATCCGAGTGGGTCGAGCCGGTTGGCCCCGGTGGAGGCCAGGGGAATACACCATTGGCCCGGTTGGCGCCAACCTGAGCGGTCCGTGTGACGCTTTCATGGCCGCCGGCGGCCGCCCGCCCCCGGCCCCGGGAATTCCCCCTTAACGCCGGGTCTCGCCCGCATCGGGCAGCCGCATCAGCAGGATGACCGGGGGGATGCCGGCCAGCACGATGAGGAGGGCCGCCAGGGCGCCGTCCTCGAAATTGCCGCGGGTGGCAAACTGGTAAATCGAGGTCGCCAGCGTCTCGACATTGAGCGGCCGCATTAGGAGCGTCATCGGTAGCTCCTTCAGGCAGTCCACGAACACCAGCAGCGCCGCGCCGGTCAAAGCCGGCGTCAGGAGGGGCAGGTGGATGTAACGCAGCAACTGCCGGATGCCGGCGCCGTCCAGCCGCGCGCTCTCGTCGAACTCGCGCGGCATTTGCGCAAGACCGGCCTGCACCACGCCGATCGAGATCGAGGAAAACCGCGCCGTATAGGCGACGATTAGCGCCGCGCTGGAGCCGGCCAGCACCAGGCCGAGATGGACGCCGGCGAGCCGCCCGCTCAGCCAGTTGAGAATCTCGTCGCCGGCGACCAGCGGCGACAACAGGCCGAGCGCCAGTACCGTGCCCGGAATGGCATATCCCATGCTGGCGATCGCCAGCAGCGGCCGTCCCGACTTGATCGGCGCCAGCCGCAGCGGAATGGCTGCGGCGATGCCGACCGTCAGCACGGCCGCGGTTGCGACGGCGGCCAGCGCCACGGTCGACGCTAGCGCGGTCATCAGCGATGGCTCGATGCCGAAGATCAGGCCGCGCATGATCGCCTCGCGCAACAGATAGGCGC
>JAEZEY010000409.1 GCA_023432845.1 Pseudomonadota bacterium | reverse complement strand
AACGCCTGACCGGGCATACGCTCCTTGAGTGACGATGCGCTGCCGGCGGTGCGCTGGATGGCATCGACGCGCGCGCCGAACGGGCCACGCCGGCAAGCCGCGATCATGTCCTCGACCAACGATGCGTCGCCGGCGAACACGGCCTCGACCGTGCCGTCGCGGCAGTTGCGCACCCATCCTGTGAGCTCGCGCGACCGCGCCTCGCGCTCGACGAAGGCGCGATAGCCGACGCCTTGCACTCGGCCGTGCACGACAAGATGGACGACGATCTCCTCCATCGTCACGCCTCCCTCAAGCCTCTCCCTGCGCGATCACGCGGCTGCCGGTCCAGCGCGATATCGACCAGCGCGCGATGACGCGCACATGACGGTCCGGAAAATCCCAACTGCGCGCGGCGGCGGCGCACATCTCGGCATAACCGGGCTTGGGCCGGCCGGCGACGGCGCGGCGCAGCCGATAGACCATGGCCAACGCCGTGCGCGAACCGACCCGGACGGGCATATAGCGCACGAGGTAGATCTCCTTGTGCAGCAGTTCATAAGCATGGAGCGCGGCCAGGTCGCGCGGCGTCAGCCGCCACAGCACGCCATGCACGACCCTACCCGGAGCGCGGCGCACCGAGCCCCAGCCGTCGACGCCGATGAAGAATTCATGACCGTCGAGCCGCGCCGGGCCGATGGCCCGCGCGCCCGGACAGCGCGCCATCATGGCGGCCCTGTCCATGTTGGAGCCGTAGGCGAAATATAGCGTCACGCGGCAAGGATAGCAGACGAGCGCCGTTCAGTGGACGGTCTCGTCGTCTGATTCCTCATCATCCAGTTCGGCGTCGTCGACGCTGTCGATCTCGCGCTCGAAATCTTCCGGCATCATGTCGTCTTCATCCTCGTCGTGAACGGGATGCTGCGCGTTGCCGCCATCCGCGGTCGGCGTGAAGCCCCCGCCGGCGGGCACTTCCTCGCCGCGCTCGGGGCGCTCGCCGAGGGTCTCGGGACGCGTTTCCGGCAGATCGCGGCGGCGATCTTCGTCGACGAGGTCGGGCGCGGTGTTGCTTTCGAGATCGGTGTTGCGCGGCTTGCGGGTCGGAGGCATCGGCGGTCTCCTTGAGGGCTGTCGTCGAGTCCTCAACGCACGCCGGCGAAGCACGGTTCCTGCAGGGGACCGCTCAGGCGAATTCGAGAATCACCGCGTCCACCGCCAGGCTGTCGCCTGGCTTGGCGTTGATCTTCTTGACCGTGCCGTCGATCTCGGCGCGCAGCACGTTCTCCATCTTCATGGCCTCGACCACCGCCACGGTTTCGCCGGCCTTCACTTCCTGGCCTTCGGTCACCGCGATGGAGACGACGAGGCCCGGCATCGGGCACAGCACCAGCTTGCCGGTGTCGGCCGCCTGTTTCACCGGCATCAGCCGCGCATAGGCGGCCTCGCGCTGGGTGAAGACATAGGCCTTGGCCTCGACGCCGCGATAAGACAACGCAAAGCCGTTCGGGATGGTGCGCACCTGCACCGCGACCGGTTTTGAATCCAGGGTGCCGGCCCACAAGGGCTCACCCGGCTTCCAACTCGATTCGAGGTGACGCATGGCATTCTTGCCGTCGAAACGGACGGCAATGGTGTCGTTCACGCGCTTGACCTCGAGGCGGTATTCCTGATCGCCCAGCCACACCGCGCGGTTTGCCTCGCGCGTCACCAGACGGCCGCCCATCTGGCCGGAAATCTGCCGCTTGCGCTCGCCGAGCACATGGTCGATCGCGGCCGCGACGGCGGCGATGACTTCGGCGCGCTCGCCGTCGGGCGCCTGCGGGTGGAAGCCTTCCGGGAATTCCTCGGCGATGAAGCCGGTCGACAGCTTGCCGGACTTCCAGCGCGGATGCGCCATCAGCGCCGACAGGAACGGAATGTTGTGGCGTATGCCGTCGATGACGAAGGCATCGAGCGCATCGCTCTGCGCCTCGACCGCCTCGGCGCGCGTCGGCGCGTGCGTGACGAGCTTGGCGATCATCGGATCGTAGAACAGCGAAATCTCGCCGCCCTCATAGACGCCGGTGTCATTGCGCACGGTGACGCCGTCGATGACCTGTTCGACCGGCGGCCGGTAGCGTGTCAGGCGGCCGGTCGAGGGCATAAAGTTGCGATACGGATCTTCGGCATAGACGCGGCTCTCGACCGCCCAGCCTTTCAGCTTCACGTCGTCCTGTTTGATCGACAGCTTCTCGCCGGCGGCGACGCGGATCATCTGCTCAACCAGATCGATGCCGGTGATCAGTTCTGTCACCGGATGCTCGACCTGGAGGCGCGTGTTCATCTCGAGGAAGAAGAAGCTGCGATCCAGCCCGGCGACGAACTCAACCGTGCCGGCAGAGTCGTATCCGACGGCCTTGGCCAGCGCGACGGACTGCTCGCCCATCTTCTTGCGGGTCGCCTCATCGAGCAGCGGTGACGGCGCTTCCTCGATGACCTTCTGGTTGCGGCGCTGGATCGAGCATTCGCGCTCGCCGAGATAGATGACATTGCCGTGCTTGTCGCCGAGCAACTGGATTTCGATGTGGCGCGGATCGGTGATGAATTTCTCGATGAACATGCGATCGTCGCCGAACGACGATTTGGCCTCCGAGCGCGAGCGGGCAAAGCCTTCCGCAACTTCCCTCTCGGACCAGGCAATGCGCATGCCCTTGCCGCCGCCGCCGGCACTGGCCTTGATCATCACCGGGTAGCCGATCTCGTTGGCGATCTGCACCGCCTCCTTCTCGTCTTCGATGACGCCGAGATAGCCGGGCACGGTCGAGACCTTGGCGGCCGCCGCCGCTTTCTTCGACTCGATCTTGTCGCCCATGGCGGCGATGGCTTTGGGGTTGGGGCCGATAAAGACGATGCCGGCTTCTTCGAGAGCTTTCGGGAAGGCCTCGCGCTCGGACAGGAAGCCATAGCCCGGGTGGACGGCCTCGGCGCCGGTCTCCTTGCAGGCGGCGATGATCTTCTCGGCAATCAGATAGCTCTGCGCCGCCGGCGGGGGGCCGATGAGCACGGCGGTATCGGCCATCTCGACATGGAGCGCGTCCTTGTCGGCCTCCGAATAGACCGAAACCGTCTCGATCCCCATCTTGCGGGCGGTCTTGATGATCCGGCAGGCGATTTCGCCGCGATTGGCAATCAGAATGCGCTTGAACATGAAGGTCGAGGGTCCCCGCCGCTAAACCGGGGCACTCTGCGGCACTGCAATAAAATGTCAATGCGGGACGGCAAAACCGGCCGAGACCGCCAGCCACAGCCCGACGCCGCCGGCGAGCCAGCACAGGGCCGTCATCACCGCCACTTCGACGGCGAAGCGCCCTCGCCCCATGACCGCGGCCAACACCAGCTTGCTGGCGGTGTTGGCAACGACGGCGATCAAAATCGTCATGCTGGCGGCGAGCCAGTCGAGCGGTACCGGCACCAGCCGGCTGGTCGCCGCCGTCACGGCATCGACATCGAACAGGCCGAGCGCGACGGCGCCGGTAAAGGTGCCGCCGGTGCCGAAGGTTTCGGTGATAACGCGCCCGACAACCATCGCGGCACCGAGCAGCACGGCGAAGCCGACCACCGGCCAGAAGCTGAAGGGATTGGTGAACTCCTCGGCACGGACCCGGCCGCCGCCGCCAGCATCACGCCAATAGACCGTGACGATCGCGTATCCCGCCGCGGCCAGCGTGGCAGGAGCGAGCGCTGGCGCGATCAGCGCCACCAGCGCGGGCTGCAGCGCGGTGACGATGGCGGCGACGCGCAGAAAGGACAGCGCCGTGGCGATGGCCACGCCCGACGCGAGCAGGCCCGCCGAGCCCTCGCCCGCGACGGCACGGCGGGCATTGGCGACGGTCACCGCGGTCGAGGACACCAGCCCGCCGGCCAGCGCGCTGACCAGCACGCCGCGCTCGGCACCGAACACCTTGACCGCGACGTATCCGACAAACGATACGCCGGCGAGCGCGATGGCGATGAGCCAGACTTCACGCGGGTTGACGCCCGGAGCGGCGCCGATGGCCGCATCGGGCACCACCGGCAGGATGATGAAGGTCATTGCCAGCAGCACCAGCGCCGAGCGCAATTCCGGCCAGGTGATGCGCTCGATCCAGCCGTGGACTTCGGTGCGGACCGCCAGCACGCCGGTCATCGCCACTGCGGCAGCGGCCGCCACTCGGCTGTCGCCGGCCACGGCAAACGCGCCGAGCGCAAAGGTCAAAAGGCCGGCGAGGATCGTCGTCCCGGAGAAGCTGCCGGCGGCGCGGTCGGCATCACGTTGCAGCATCGCGAAGATGACAGCATAAACCGCAAAGCCCAAGCCGATGACAGCACCGCCGCCTATCCCGGGGCCCGCCCATTGCGCCAGCGCGGCAATAACGCCGCCGAGCAGGCCGCACAGCGTGAAGGTGCGAATACCGGCCGCGCGCGTCCCGGGCGTCATGGTGCGCGTCTTCCAGCCGCGCTCGACACCGGCCAGCAGGCCGATACCGAGAGCGATGGTCAGACGAAGCAGAAGATCGTCGATTGTCATTGCAGAGCCCGGCCTGTGGTTCACCCGCGCGGCAGATGAATATGCTGCCATCGAGGCATTATGTAAAAGCGGTATCCCTTCCCGATCGAATGCGAGGGTGAAATTTCCCTTTTCGCGCCGCGCCTGTTTCGTCCGGAAAGCCCTCCTTATATAAGGCGCAACGAATTCTAACCCGATCAGCGTTTGGAGACTGTAATGACCCTGGCAATCGGCGATATCGCCCCGGACTTCGAAGCGGACACCACCGAAGGCAAGATCCGTTTCCACGAATGGCTCGGCGATTCATGGGCCGTTCTGTTCTCGCACCCCAAGGACTTCACACCGGTGTGCACCACCGAGCTCGGCACCATGGCGCGGCTGAAGCCGGAATTCGACAAGCGCGGCGTGAAGATCGTCGGGCTGTCGGTCGATCCCGTCGACAATCACCAGAAGTGGTCCATCGACATCAAGGATGTGGTCGGCTTTGCGCCCAACTATCCGATGATCGGCGACACCGACCTCTCGATCTCGAAGGCCTGGGGCATGTTGCCGGCCGCGACCGGCGGCACTTCCGAAGGCCGCACCCCGGCCGACAACCAGACCGTCCGCAACGTTTTCGTCATCGGCCCTGACAAGAAGATCAAGCTGATCCTCGTCTATCCGATGACCACGGGCCGCAACTTCGACGAGATCCTGCGCGTCATCGACTCCCTGCAGCTCACCGCCAAGCATCGCGTGGCGACGCCGGCGAACTGGAAACAGGGCGAGGACATCATCATCACCGGTGCGGTGAGCGACGAGGAAGCCAAGAAGATCTGGCCGGGCGGCTACAAGCAGCCCCGCCCCTATATCCGCATCGCGCCGCAGCCGAAGTAAGTGGCGAAATAGGCCGCGACAGCGCGACGCCGGTTTGGCTATAGATCGAGGGCGCGGGTCCAACCCAGTCTCTAATACACATCTCCG
>JAEZEY010000405.1 GCA_023432845.1 Pseudomonadota bacterium | reverse complement strand
CATCCCGATCTGGCTGATCATGCGCCTCGTCAACGCGCCGCGCGGGAAGTGAAGCGCCGCTTACCTTGACGTACCCGGTCGAGATCAACACCGCCCGCGTCTTCTCCATCGCCGGGCCGGCGATGATAGCCAATGTGACGACGCCGCTACTCGGCGTGGTAGCGACCGCCGCCATCGGCCGTCTCGGCGATGCGGCGCTGCTCGGCGGCGTCGCCATGGCCTCGCTGATCTTCGACTGCATGTTCTGGCGGTTCGGCTTCCTGCGCATGGGTACGGTCGCGCTGACCGCGCAGGCGCTCGGCGCCCATGACGGTGACGAGCAGCGCGCCGTTCTGGCGCGCGCGCTCATGACCGCGGCGGCCATCGGCCTGACTCTGATCGTGCTGCAAGTACCCCTTGCCATCGCGATCTTCGGCCTGATGGGCGGGAGCGAAGCCGTCACCGACGCCGCGCGGCAATACTTTGTCGTGCGCATGTGGTCGGCGCCCTTCGCGCTTGGCAATTATGTGATGCTCGGCTGGCTTGTCGGCCTTGCCCGCCCGATGCTGGCGCTGTCGATCCAGATCGCGATCAACGTGCTCAACATGGCGGTCACGGTGCTGCTGGTTTTGCTGCTCGACTGGGGCGTCACCGGCGCGGCGCTTGCCGCCGTGATTGCCGAGACATTCGGCCTCATCCTCGGCCTCTCCGTTGCCTGGCGTGTGCTGGGCGGCCGCTTCGGGCTCAAGCGCGCCGCGATCTTCGATCGCGCCCGGCTCACGCGCATGCTGGCGATCAACCGCGATATCATGATCCGCACGGCGGCGCTGATCGCGGCCTTCCTGTTCTTCACCGCGCAAGGCGCGCGCGCCGGCGACACCACCCTCGCCGCCAATGCGGTGTTGCACAACTTCACTTTGGTCGGCGCCTTCTTTCTCGACGGCCTCGCCAATGCCGCCGAGCAACTGTGCGGCCGCGCCTTTGGTGCGCGCAATCGCAACGCCTTCCGCCGCGCCGTGAAGCTGATCGTCTTCTGGGGTTACGTTTTCGGCGCCGGCGCGTCATTGCTGTTCTTCGTCGCGGGCAAGCTTGCGATCGACCTGATGACGGCGAGCGAAGACGTGCGCGGCATTGCCTACAGCTACATGTGGCTCGCAGCGCTCGCACCGGTGTGCGGCGTCATGGCCTTCGCCTTCGACGGCATTTATATCGGCGCCACCTGGGTACGCGACATGCGCAACCTGATGGTCGCCTCGTTCCTGATCTATCTTGCGGTGTGGGCGACCACGCTGCCGCTCGGCAATACCGGGCTATGGATCGCTATCCTGAGCTTCTTCCTCGCCCGCGGCGGCCTGCAGGCCGCGCGCTATCCGGCGCTGGTCAGGCGACCGTTCGAGGGGCATTGACGCGGCGTCACGTCGGCCAGCTGTCCGCAGTGATGTCGGCGGCGTCGACACCGACCATGGCGGCGAGCGAATCGCGATTGCCGCGCTTAAGCGCGGCTGCGATATCGGCCTTCATGCGCGGCACCAGCCCGATGCCGTGATAGATCAGCCCGGTGTAGAGCTGCACCAATGTGGCGCCCGCCTTGATCTTGGCAATCGCGGTCGCACCGGAATCGATGCCGCCGACGCCGATCAAGGGGAAGGCATTCTCGGTACGCACAAATGTTTCGGCCAGCATACGCGTCGACAGTTTGAACAGCGGCTTGCCGGACAGGCCGCCGGCTTCCTTCGCCTTCTCCCGATCGCGCAACGCCGACGGCCGCGAAATCGTCGTGTTCGATACGATCATACCGTCGACACGGTGCTTGCGCGCGACGCCGACGACGTCGTCGAGCTCGGAGAGCGTCAGGTCGGGCGCGATCTTCACCAGCACCGGTGTGAGCCCCGAGCGCGCCCGCACGCTTTCACGGGCCTCGATGACGCGGGACAGCAATTCGTCGAGCGCCTGGGCCTGTTGCAGATTGCGCAGGCCGGGCGTGTTCGGCGACGAGATGTTGACGGTGAAATAGCTCGCCACCGCGGCGAAGGTCTCGATCAGGCGCACATAGTCCTCGGTGCGATCGGTCGAATCCTTGTTGGCGCCGAAATTGACGCCGACGACGCCGCCCTCGCGCGAACGCGCGGCGAGCCGCGCCAGCGCCGCCGCGGCGCCGCCGTTGTTGAAGCCGAGCCGGTTGATGACGCCGCCGTCCGCCTCCAGGCGGAACACGCGCGGGCGCGGATTGCCGAGTTGCGGTCGCGGCGTCAGCGAGCCGACTTCCACGAAGCCGAAGCCGAGCCGGAGCAGCGCGTCCGGCGCCACGGCATTCTTGTCGAAACCGGCGGCAAGCCCGATCGGATTGGGGAAGTTCAGGCCGAAGGCGCGGACCTTCAGTTCCGGCGGATCGGGCTCGGGCCGGCCGCGCGGCACGAAACGCAGTGCCTTCAGCGCCAGATTATGGGCGTCTTCCGGGTCGAGAGCCCGCAGGAAAGGGCGCGACAGGCGATCAAGAAAGCCGATCACCGGCAAACTCCACGTCAACAGTGCGGCGGCGGCCGCCGCCATGATTCCCAATGCCGCCGAGACATAAGCCCGGCTGCCTGCAAAAGCGATCTTTTTGCAAATTGGCTGTCGGTTTTCGGGTATTCAGCCACAGAAACACTTGCAGACGCGCCCCGATTCAAGGCTATAATTCCTACTTGATGACCGATAACCCACGCCTCCAGGTCCCGAGCGGGCCGGGGCCGAAACGCCGGTGCCTTTCATGCTGACCCATGCCCAAATCTGGAACGCCATCGACCGCCTGGCGGCCCGCTCCAAGCTAACCGCCTCGGGGCTTGCCAAGAAGTCCGGGCTCGACCCGACCACCTTCAACAAGTCGAAGCGCATCACGCCGGAAGGGAGGCCGCGCTGGCCCTCAACCGAATCCGTGGCCAAGGCGCTGGCGGCGACCAACACCAAGGTTGACACCTTCGTCACCCTGATCACCGACGGCGGCAAGCCGGCGATCTCAAGCGTGCCGCTGATCGGTTTTGCCGAGGCCGGCGCCGCCGGCTATTTCGACGATGCCGGTTTTCCGGTCGGCAAGGGCTGGGAGGAAGTGACCTTCCCCGCCATCACCGACGAGCACGCCTACGCGCTGGAAGTGTCCGGCGATTCGATGAAGCCGGCCTACCGCGAGGGCGACATCCTTATCGTCTCGCCGTCGGCGCCGGTGCGCAAAGGTGACCGCGTCGTGGTCAAGACTCGCAAGGGCGAAGTCATGGCCAAGGAGCTCAAGAAGAAGCAGGCCAAGTCGATCGAGCTCAAATCGCTCAACTCCGAGCACCGCGACCGCACGCTGCAGATGGCGGACGTCGAATGGATCGCGCGCATCCTATGGGCGAGCCAGTAATAACCTTCTGTAAAGACCGGCGCGGATAGTCAGCTGACCAACATCGCGCTGGTCAATACGATCATGCGCTCGCATCGAAGCGGCAAATGGCGGCTCCACCACCGTTCGCCTCAAGGGGGATGACATGAATCGTCGACATGCACTGAAGGCGCTCGCCGCGATGGCGCTGTGTCCGATCTGCTCACCGGCAGGTTTCGCAGCGGAGGGTGCACACTGGAGCTACGAAGGCCAAAACGGCCCCGCGCACTGGGGCGATGTCGATGCGGCCAGCAAGGTCTGCTCGGTCGGTGCCCAGCAGTCGCCGATCGACATCCAGAACAGCATCAAGTCGCAACTGCCGCCGCTGCAGATCGGCTGGACCAAGAAGCCGGACATGATCGTCAACAACGGCCACACCATCCAGGTCAACGCCGATCCCGGCAACATGCTCACCGTCGGCGCCAGCAAATACGAGCTGCTGCAATTCCACTTCCACCATCCGAGCGAGCACCTGATCGCCGGCAAAACCTATCCGATGGAAGTGCATTTCGTGCACAAGGATGCGGCCGGCAATCTGGCGGTGATCGGCGTGATGATGACGGCGGGTCAGGCCAATCCGGCCTTCAAGGCCATCACGGCGGCGATGCCCGGTTCGGCCGGTAAGCCGGTGAAGATGACCGCCGTCGATATGGGCCAGTTGCTGCCCGCCCGGCGCGGCTATTTCCGCTATGCCGGTTCGCTGACGACGCCGCCTTGCGCCGAAGTGGTGAACTGGCTGGTGCTGCGCGAGCCGATCCAGGTCGCCCGCGCCGACATCGACGCCTTCGCCAAGCTATTCCCGATGAATGCCCGCCCGGCGCAGAAGGACAACCGGCGTTTCGTGCTGAGTTCGTGAACGGCGCGATAGCACGCCCTCATCCTTCGAGACGGCGCTACGCGCCTCCTCAGGATGAGGGCTTTTTTTGCCAGACGAAGGCAGAAGAAGCCTCATGGTGAGGAGCCGCGCGCAGCACGGCGTCTCGAACCATGAGCGGTTTTCTAAGCGCTCCTGGCCAGCGCGCCGTCGATCATGTCGACGGTGTTCTTGATGCCATAGACGGCGACGAAGGAGCCGAAGCGCGGGCCCTTCTCCTGGCCGAGCAGCACCTGATAGAGCATGTTGAACCAGTCGAGCGACACGCCGGGCCGGCCGTCCTTGGCCTTCTTGGCGTGATCGAGGAACGGCTCGCGACGGCCGATCTCGTAGACGACGTTCTGGATGTCTTCCGCGGTCGATTCCGGCTTGAGATTGGCGAGCGCGTCGCGCAGATCCTGCAACGCCTTGCGTTCGACCTCGCTCGGCTCGCGGAATTTCTTCTCCGGCAGCACGAAGTCGCGGAAGTAATGGATGGCGTAGCCGACCATCGCATCGAGCTTGGGATGCGTCTGCGGCGTTACGCCCGGACGGTAGCGGCCGATGAAGCCCCACAGGGTCTCGGCGTTCTCGGCATTCGACGATGACACCAAAGTGAGCAGCATCGAAAATGTCACCGGCATGTCAGCGACCGGCGGCTTGCCGGAATGGATGTGCCAAACCGGATTGCCGAGCTTCTGCTTCCAGTTCTGCTGACGCGGGTAGCCTTCGAGGAATTGCTGATAGTCGTCGACCTGACGCGGGATCACGTCGAAGTACAGGCGCTTGGCCGATTTCGGCTCGCGATACATGAACAGCGACAGTGATTCCGGCGAGGCATAGCGCAGCCATTCCTCGATGGTCAGGCCGTTACCCTTCGACTTGGAGATCTTCTGCCCCTTCTCGTCGAGGAACAGCTCGTAATTGAAACCCTCCGGCGGCTTGCCGTCGAGCGCCTTGCAGATCTCGCTCGACAGCTTGACCGAGTCGATCAGATCCTTGCCGGCCATTTCGTAATCGACACCGAGCGCCACCCAGCGCATCGCCCAGTCCGGCTTCCATTGCAGCTTGCAGGCGCCGCCGGTCACCGGAACCGTGATCGGCTGCTTGGTGTCCGGGTGTTCGTAGGTAATGGTGCCGGCCTTGGCGTCATGCGCCGTGATCGGCACCTGCAGCACAATACCGGTGACCGGATCGATCGGCAGGAACGGCGAATAGGTCGAGGCGCGCTCCTCGCGCAGCGACGGCAGCATGATCGCCATCACCTTGTCGAAGCGATGAAGCATCTTCAGCAGCGCCGCGTCGAACCTGCCCGACTTGTAGCATTCGGTCGACGACATGAATTCGTAGTCGAAGCCGAAGTGATCGAGAAACGAGCGCAACCGCGCATTGTTGTGCTCGCCGAAGGACGGATGGGTGCCGAACGGGTCGCGCACCTGCGTCAGCGGCTTGCCGAGGTCGAGCGCCAAGGCGTCCTTGTTGGGCACATTGTCCGGCACCTTGCGCAGGCCGTCCATGTCGTCGGAAAAAGCGATCAGCCGCGTCTTGACCTTGTCGGCGGTGAGCACGCGGAAGGCATGGCGCACCATGGTGGTCCGCGCCACCTCGCCGAAGGTGCCGATGTGCGGCAGGCCGGACGGGCCATAGCCGGTCTCGAAAATGACTTCGTCCTTCGGTCTGGCTTTCAGCCGCGTCACGATCTTGCGGGCTTCCTCGAACGGCCAGGCGTTCGACTGCTCGGCGAACTTCTTGAGCTCTTCGGGCGTGATTTGCGGCGCAATTTCGGCAGTGGTCATCGACATTCCGGCCTCCGGCGGGCAGACATAGGCAACGCGCCGAACGGCGTCAATTCGAGCCACGAAAAGCAGCAAACTTGAGCCCATCGACCGCACCCAACAGCAAGAGCGCCGCCGTGATCGGCGGCGGCCCGGCCGGCCTGATGGCGGCGGAGACCCTGGCGCGCGCCGGCGTCGCCGTCACGATCTACGACCAGATGCCATCGCTCGGCCGCAAGCTGCTGATGGCGGGGCGCGGCGGGCTCAATCTGACCCACAGCGAGCCGCTCCCCGATTTCCTCAAGCGTTACGGTGACGCCGACGAACGGCTGCTCGCCGCCGTCACCGCGTTTCCGCCCGCAGCCTTGCGCGCCTGGGCGGACGCGCTCGGCGCCGACACCTTTGTCGGCTCCAGCGGCCGCGTCTTTCCCAAGGCGCTCAAGACTTCACCGCTGCTGCGGACGTGGCTGCTGCGCCTGCGCAATCTTGGCGTCACCGTGAAGCTGCGGCATCGCTGGGAAGGCTGGGACGACGACGGCCAGCTGATTTTCAAAACCGGCGACGAGGACGTTTCGGTGAAGCCCGACGTCGTCGTGCTGGCGACAGGCGGCGCGAGCTGGCCGAAGCTCGGATCGGACGGGCGCTGGGTGGATATCCTGCGCGGCGAAAAGGTGTCAGTGGCGCCGCTGCAACCGGCGAACTGCGGCTTCACGGCCGCATGGTCCGACGTGCTGCGCGGCTTCGCCGGTCAACCGCTCAAGCGCATCGCCGTCACGTTCGGCGAGCGTAGCGCGCGCGGCGAGGCGATGGTGACGCAATCGGGCATCGAAGGCGGCGCGATCTACGCGCTGTCGTCGCCTATCCGCGACGCCATCAACAAGGACGGCGCGGCGACCATCACCATCGACCTGTTGCCGGATGTAACGCTCGCCAGGCTCACCGAGCGCCTCACCGCGCCGCGCGGTAGGCAATCGCTGTCGAACTTCCTGCGCAAGAACACGCATCTCGCCGCCGTCGCGCTGTCGCTGCTGCACGAGGCGGCGCTGTCAAAGGGCAAGCCGCTCTCGGCGCTGCCGCCGGCGGCCATCGCTGCGCTCATCAAGGCCGTGCCGGTGACGCTGACCGGTGTGCAGTCGATCGAGACGGCGATCTCCAGTGCCGGCGGCATCCGCTTCAGCGAACTCGACGACCACTTCATGCTCAAGAACAGCCGCGGCGTCTTCGTCGCCGGCGAGATGCTCGATTGGGACGCGCCGACCGGCGGCTATTTGTTGCAGGCAAGCTTTGCCACCGGCGTCGCCGCCGCCGAAGGCGCGCTGGCCTGGCTCGCCGGCTCCCGCAAATGAAGAAGGGCCGCCCCTTCCGGGACGGCCCTTCCATTGTCGAACCGCAATCCGCGGGACCGCTAGCTGACGCGGAGCCCCACCGAGGCGAGATTCCAGGTCGCGGTGGCCGACTTTTGCGGCGATAGACAATGAGACACTGGATCACCTCCTTTCTGATGTTGACGATGGGACTAACCTAAGCCGTCCAAGCCGGTTTGGAAGTGCCTTCAAGCTTCAAAACGGACTGATCGGAAAATATCTGAGCCACAGATCGGTGAAGCGGCCCTGTTCCCACAGCCGGAACAGCGCCCAGTTGATGGCCTGCCGCAACAGGTCATTGCCGCGGCGGACGGCGATGCCGACGCCCTCACCGAAGAAGCGGCTCTCCATGTAAGGCCCGCCGACGAAGGCGCAGCAGCCGGCCGAATCCGTGCCATTGAGCCAGAACGACAGCGAGATGCCGTCGCCGAACAACAGATCGACCTCGCCCTTTTTCAGGGCTTCGCGGACCGCCGCCACATCGGGGAATGGCCGCAGCTCGGCCTCGGTGAACAGCATCTTGAGATAGGCTTCGTGCGCGGTGCCGGCGACGACGCCGACCTTCTTGCCCTCGAGGGCCTGCGGCCGCACGTCGATGATGCCGGCATTGCGCCGCGCCACGAAGCGCGCCGGCGTGCGGTAATAGGGATCGGAGAAATCGACGCGCTTGCGCATCGCCGGCGTCGCCGCGAAGGAGGCGATCACCGCGTCGCCCTGATTGGCATTGAGGCTGTCGATCAAGGTATCGTATCGGCGCATCTGCACCGTGCAGGCGACCTTGATCTCTTCGCAGATCATCCGCGCCAGATCGACATTGAAGCCGACCGGCGCACCGTCCGGCCCCGCATAATTGAAAGGCGGATAATCGGTCTCGGTGAGAAAGCGGATTACGGTGAGGCGCAACAGGTCGGGCCGCTCGGGCCGGCGGCGCGGATCCCAGAAGCCCGGCACGTCGGTCGGCGTGCGCACGGGATTGGTGTCTGGCGCGTCGGCGGGGGGCTGGTCGCGCTGCTCGCCCGGTCGCGGGACATGGGCCTGCGGCCAGGCCGTGGTGACAGTCACCATCAATGCCAGCGCAGTCAGCGCCGCGCGCCCCGTCAGCTTCTGGAGAAAACCCATCGACCGGTCCGGTCCTCGATCAGATTCGGCCGGACCATAGAGCGTTTTCAGGCGAAGTGGAAACCGCTTCGCCTGAAGAACACGCGACAAAGCTTAATCACCGCCGCCGGGCCCTCGAGCAACTCTCGGCCTTCCCTACGCCGTGAGGTACTTCTCGATTTCGTGGATCGGCATCTTCACCAGATCCTTGTCAATCTCGGCGCGCACCGCGGCCTTGAGGCCGTGCCCGTAAGCCTGACGCAGGAAGCCGAGCGCACGCGGCGGCGCCACCACGATCAGGGACTTCACGTCCTGCCCGTTGACCGCCTGATCGAGCTTGGCAGCGAGTTCGGCGAGGAAGGTCTCTTCCTCCTGCGTATGCCAATCGGTCTGGCCGACTGCGGAGCGGCCCGGCCCGACAGCGGAATGCGCACGCCCGGGCTTGTCGGTGCCAAGCTCGTGGGTCGCCGCCGCCTTGTGCTCCAAGACCTCGCGCGTCTTCAGGTTCGGAAATTTGGAGTCACCGGCATTTTCGAGAATAAGTGCCTTGGCGCCGTCGCAGACTACGACCCACTCGCCTTCATTGATGGTTAGCGCCATGAAAACCTCCCTGAACTAGACGCATTAGAGCGCGATCGCCGCCGCAACATTTTGCGGCAGATCAACGCTCGACCCGGTATTTTTGTTGCGTGGGGCTAGTTGGTGCCGTCGAGCAACCGGCGCGCGATCACCTGCGCCTGGATTTCCGCCGCGCCCTCAAAGATGTTGAGGATGCGGGCGTCACACAGAATGCGCGACACCGGGAACTCCAGCGCGAAGCCGTTGCCGCCATGCACCTGCACGGCATTATCGGCATTGGCCCAGGCCACACGCGCGCCATAGAGCTTGGCCATGCCGGCCTCGAGGTCGCAGCGGCGGCCGGAATCCTTCTCGCGTGCGGCATGATAGGTGAGCTGGCGTGCGATCATGATCTCGGTAGCCATCATGACGATCTTGTCCGAGACGCGCGGAAAATCCGCGATCGGCCGCGAGAACTGGACGCGCTGCTGCGCGTAATTCATCGCCGTCTCCATTGCCGCTTGCGCGACGCCGATGGCGCGCGCCGCGGTCTGGATGCGCGCGGATTCGAAGGTCTGCATCAGCTGCTTGAAGCCAAGGCCCTCGACGCCGCCGAGCAGGTTCTCAGCCTTCACCTCGAAGCCGTCGAAGGCGATCTCGTATTCTTTCATGCCGCGATAGCCGAGCACCTCGATCTCGGTGCCGGTCATGCCCTTCACCGGGAAGGGGTTCTTGTCGTCGCCGCGCGGCTTTTCCGCCAGCAGCATCGACAGGCCGCGATGCCCCGGCTCCTTCGGATTGGTGCGAACCAGCAGCGTCATGAGGTCGGCGCGCACCGGATGCGTGATCCAGGTCTTGTTGCCGTAGACCTTATAGACATCGCCTTCACGGACGGCGCGCGTCTTCAAGGACGCCAGATCCGATCCGGTATTCGGCTCGGTGAACACCGCGGTCGGCAGCACTTCGCCCGAGGCGATCTTCGGCAGCCACTTGGCTTTCTGCTCCGCCGTGCCGCCGCCGAGAATGAGCTCGGCCGCGATCTCGGAACGGGTGCCCAGCGAGCCGACGCCGATATAGCCGCGCGACAATTCCTCAGAGACGACGCACATCGACTCCTTGCCGAGACCCATGCCGCCGAATTCTTCCGGAATGGTCAGCCCGAACACGCCGAGTTCGGACATCTGCGCGATGATCTCGAGCGGGATGTAGCTGTTGGTGCGGTGCCAGCCCTGGGCGTGCTCGACGACTTCGGCGTCGGCAAAGCGGCGCATTTCCTCGCGGATCGATTCCAGCGTCTCGTCGAGACCGGCAGCGCCGATGGTGGCGCCGTGATGGGCGCGCATCAGCTCCATCAGCCGGGCACGTCGTTCGGCGGTGTTGCCATTGGCGATCAGGGCTTCGACGGCGGGCGTCATGCGGGCGGCGACTTGCGCCATCGACAGGCCCATGTCGGCGGGCCGCACGATCTCACCCTGGCTCATCGGGATGCCGCCGACAGTCTGCGCCAGCAACTCGCCGAGCCCGATCCAGGTGAGATGCTCTTCCATCTCGCCGAAGGTGCCAGCTTCGGTCATGCGTTCGGCATAGGCGGTGAGTTGCTTGACCGCCTCGGCATAGGTGGCGAGCCAGGCCAGGCCGTGGGTGGCACGCTGCTCGCGGTCGAACAACTTGGCCACCGCATGGCCCTCAACCACGACCCTGCCGCGAACCCGGACGGTGGCGTCCGACAGCAGCGCCTCCATGGCGACGACCGCCGCGCGGCCGAGTTCGACAAGGTTCTGGTCGGCAGCGGTACGGGAAGCAGCAATCGGCATGAGGGTCCTCGGAAACGGCTTTGCAAACAGCCCGGTGGGCACGGGCACACTATGCGTGCAGCGCACAAAAGCAAAGACCGCCCGCCTCAAACCCTGGCCGCAGCCCGAAAATTCCGAAATATTAACCAATTCGGGCTCTTGTGGGGATCATCAGTTGCGTGCCGCGTTCCCCATCGTCGACGAGCCGGAACCGGCCATGCGCTTCAGAACACAGCTTTTTTCGTCGCTGTCGCTGAACCGGCTGCTGTCCCGGTTTTCGGTCCGCACCCGCATCATCGCACTGGCCTTGGCGCCGCTGGTCGGCTTTGCCGCCAATGCCGTCACCTACAGCGCCGGCGAGCGCGAGGTCGACGCTGCCTTCGAGACCGTCGACCATGCGCACCGCCTCGCCGACGCCAGTCGTGACCTCAGGAATGCGATCGCACTGATGCGCATCGCGGTGAAGGATTTCGCGCGCGACCGCGATACGTCGCTCGACGCCTTTCCGCAGTCGCTCGACCTTGCCAATCGCAGTCTCGACACGATCGCCATGCTCGTCGGGGCCGACGGTGCCGCGCAGATGCTCGACCTGCGTGAGGAGCTGACCAGCATCGGCAGCAACTACACCGATCTCCTCAACAGGCAACGCGTCCTCGGTCTCACCGAGAATGACGGGTTGCGCGCCGCGCTCAATAATTCAGGCATACGCATTGAAGCGGCGATCAATGACAGCCTGAGTTGGCTCGCCCCTTCGGAGGCCCGGCGCATCGTCGTCCTGCTGCTCAACATGCGTCACCACGAGGCCGAATACCGGCTCAATCCCAGCGAGCTGACGCGCACTCAATTCACCACCGCCTATCGTGAGTTCGTCAGAATCTTCGAAGGGGTTGAAGGCGCCCCGGAGATGAAGAACAAGCTCGCCAGCGAAATGAAGGACTATCACGATATCTTCGCAGATTGGGTCGCGCTCACCGATCGCACCAATCCGCTGCGGGCGATCATTGACATCGACAGCCAGAATTTGTTGCCGCGCGCGACGGCGATCATCGAAACGGCAAATCGGGCTGCGACGACGGCCAGCGAAAGGCTCGCCGCTTCACAAGCCCGAACCCGCAGCGGGCTCATCGCGGCCGGTCTTATCATGGCCATCCTCGGCCTGGCCTTCAGCTGGTACATCGGGCGCAGCATCAGCGGACCGCTCCAGAATTTGGCCGGCGCCATGAAGCGGCTGGCAGCCGGCGAAACGTCGGCGCAAATCCCGGATACCCGCGCGCGCGACGAGATCGGCGCCATGGCGCGCACGGTGCTGGTGTTCCGCGATTCCATGATCGAGCGACAGAACCTCGCCGCCATCCAGGGCGAACAAAGCCGTGCCCGCGAGGCGCGCAGCGACAGCATCGCCGCGGCAATCCGCCGTTTCGAAACCTCGGCTGGCGATGCGCTGGGCAAATTGCGCGCCGCCTCACAGGATCTTGAGCAGAGTTCGACGGCGCTCAACAAGACCGCCGACACAGTCTCTGCCGAAGCGCACGGTGCCGAACGCAGCGCCACCGCCGCTTCGGGCAACGTCGCCAGCGCGGCCAATTCGATCGAAGAACTGGCCACCTCCATCGATGCGATCGCGGCCCAGGCCAACCAGTCGAATGACGTCGCTGCGCGCGCGGTGAAGGAAGCGCAGCGCACCGTCAAGACCATGGCCGATCTCGACCAGGCCGCGACCCGCATCGGCGAGGTCGTCGGTCTCATCCAGGCCATTGCCGGCCAGACCAATCTGCTGGCGCTGAATGCCACCATCGAAGCGGCCCGCGCCGGCGAAGCCGGGCGCGGCTTCGCCGTGGTCGCCGCCGAGGTCAAATCGCTCGCGGCGCAAACCGCCAAAGCGACAGAGGAGATCGCCGACCAGGTCGGCGGCATCCAGACCGCCGCCGCCGGCACGGCGCTGGCCATCGAGCAGGTCAACACCATTATCGGCGACATGGCCGCGATCGCTACCGCGGTCGCCGCCACCGTCGAGCAGCAGAACGCCGCCGTCGCCATGATCGCCGAAGGCGTCAGTCGCGCTTCTGACGAAGCCCGCACCGGGGCCGAGGCCATGAGCCGCGTTGCCGGGGTGACAGTCGACGCCCGCTCAACCGCCGCCGGGGTCAAGGAACTTGCCGACGCCGTCGCGGTTGAAGCCGGCAGCATTGGTGACGAAATTCGCCGTTTCCTGAACGACGTCCAGGCGGCGTGATCCCTCTTCCCGCTTGCGGCAGGGCTGGCACAAGCGCCACTTGCCAACACCCAGCCGATCCCCAACTCTGCGGATGGCCACGCAGCTCAGGATGTCAGCGCTTTGCGCCTTCTCAAGACCTCATCGCATGTCGTCGTCGAGGCCGGCCGGCAATTTCTCGCCGATGATGGCTGGGCCATCGCCAGCCATATCGCGTTGTCGCTGCTGATGGCGATGTTTCCCTTTCTGATCGTTTGCACCGCACTGGCCGCCGTATTCTTCGGCTCCGACAGCCTGGCTGACGAGGCGGCGCGCATTCTTCTGGAAGCCTGGCCGGAAGA
Source organism: Pseudomonadota bacterium (assembly GCA_023432845.1). GTDB lineage: Bacteria > Pseudomonadota > Alphaproteobacteria > Rhizobiales > Xanthobacteraceae > Pseudolabrys. The sequence goes on along the minus strand of JAEZEY010000405.1, from coordinate 10,570 downwards.
GGTCGCTGGTCCAATCGCCACCGATATTCGCGGCGTGTTGACCGGTAGCCGCGGCAACGTGCTGACCTTCGGCGTTCTGTTCGCGCTCTATTTCGCCTCGAGCGGCGTCGAAAGCCTGCGTGTCGCGCTCAACCGCGCTTACGGCATGGCCGAGCGCCGGGCATGGTGGGTGCTGCGCATCGAGTCGGTCGGCTACGTGATCGTGGGGGCAATCGCGCTGCTGTCGTTTTCGTTCCTTGTCGTGCTGGCGCCGCTGATCTGGAGCAGGATCGTGCGTTACGTACCGACCCTTGAGCCGCTGAGCGACCTCGTCACGTTATCGCGCTTTGCCACGGCGGCGTTCGTACTGGTGATCTCGCTGCTGATCGTGCATCGGTGGCTGCCGGCCGGAAAGCGCAGCTTCATGGAAATCGCGCCGGGAGTCGTGGCGACGCTACTGCTTTGGCTCATTGGCGGCGCCGCCTTCGGCCGCTATCTCGCCGACTACGCCTTCGCTTACGTCAACATGTATGCAGGCCTCGCCTCGGCGATGATCGCGCTGGTGTTTCTTTACGTCTGCGCCTCGATCTTCATCTACGGCGGCGAGCTCAATTCGGTCGTGCAAAAAATAAGGCTCGGACGCATCGCTGCGTCCGAACCCGGTCCGGTTCACGAAGACCAGCCGACGCTGCCGTAACGGCAGCCTACGACTGCCCCGAAACCTCCAGCACGTCCTCGAACGTCTTCAGCCCCATCGTCGGCGCGTTGACGAGGCACGCCATGTTACCGGGCGGATGCTGGTTCTTCCACATCATGGTGTGCGCCTTCGGGATCTCCATCCATGGGAACGTTTTGGACAGACAGGGATCGATGCGGCGCTCGAGCACGAAGCGGTTGGCCTGGCTGGCCTGCTTCAGATGCGCGAAATGCGAGCCCTGGATGCGCTTCTGCCGCATCCAGACATAACGCGCGTCGAAGGTGATGTTGAAGCCGGTGGTGCCGGCGCAGAACACGACCATGCCGCCGCGCTTCACCACCATCGCCGACACCGGGAAGGTCTGCTCCCCAGGGTGTTCGAACACGATGTCGACGTCGCGCTTGCCGGTGATGTCCCAGATCGCCTTGCCGAAGCGGCGCGCTTCCTTGGCCCACTCGTTGTATTCGGGCGAGTTGACCTGCGGCAGCTGGCCCCAGCACTTGAAGTCCTTGCGGTTGATCACGCCCTTGGCGCCCAGATTGAGCACGTACTCGGCCTTGGAGTCGTCGGAGATGACGCCGATGGCGTTTGCCCCGGAGGCCGCGACGAGTTGCACCCCAAACACGCCGAGGCCGCCGGAGGCGCCCCACACCAGCACGTTGTCGCCGGGCTTGAGCGTATGCGGCGCATGACCGAACAGCATGCGATAGGCAGTGGCGAGCGTCAGCGTATAGCAGGCCGCCTCTTCCCAGGTGAGATGGCTCGGCTTGGGCATCAACTGGCGCGACTGTACACGGCAGAACTGGGCGAACGAGCCGTCCGGCGTCTCGTAGCCCCAGATGCGCTGCGACGGCGACAGCAGCGGGTCGCCGCCATTGCAGTCCTCGTCGTCGCCGTCATCCTGATTGCAATGGACGATGACTTCGTCGCCGACCTTCCAGCGCTTCACCTTGGAGCCGACTGCCCAGACGATGCCCGAGGCATCGGAGCCGGCGATATGAAACGGCTGCTTGTGGACGTTGAAGGGGGTGATGGGCTGGCCGAGGCCTGCCCAGATGCCGTTGTAGTTGACGCCGGCCGCCATCACGAGGACGAGCACGTCCTCTTCGCCAATCGGCCAGGTCGGCACGGCCTCGAGCTGGAACGACTGCTCGGGCGGCCCGTGGCGCTCCTGGCGGATCACCCAGGCGTGCATCTTCTCGGGGACATGACCGAGGGGCGGGATTTCACCAATGTCATAAAGGCTCTTGAGCGGCCCTTCCCGCTCCACCTTCGCAACCGCCGGCATCGGCTGATCTCCTTGGATAAGCAGTTGTTATATTTTTCGGCAGTGAGTGTGAACCAACACATGCTGCAACGCAATATCGTTCGCGCTTAAAGGTTCCGCAAAACGGTATCGTTAGGCTCGCCGCCGCTCATCAATTCGGCGAGATGCATGGCCGGTTCCGACAGCAATGACGTAGCGGCCAGAAAATGGCGCCGTGCCGTCCTGACGCGCTCGGGTGGCCCGCCGCGCCCTGGATGAGATCGAACTCGCGCAGGATTCATATTGCGTTGCAATAAGAAACGCGGCACTTTGCCTTCTTCCACGAGTGCCGGACATGACCGCCGAAAAGCAAAAGCGCGATAAACCCTGGATTTTCCGTACCTATGCCGGCCATTCCACGGCCGCGGACTCCAACGCGCTGTACCGCAAGAACCTCGCCAAGGGGCAGACCGGCCTGTCGGTCGCCTTCGATCTGCCGACCCAGACCGGTTATGACAGCGACCATGTGCTGTCGCGCGGCGAAGTCGGCAAGGTCGGCGTGCCGATCAGCCATCTCGGCGACATGCGGGCGCTGTTCGATCAGATTCCGCTCGGCTCGATGAACACGTCGATGACCATCAACGCCACCGCGGCGTGGCTGATGGCCCTCTACATCGCGGTCGCGGATGAAACGGGCGCGCCGCGCACGGCGCTGACCGGCACGATTCAGAACGACATCATCAAGGAATATCTATCGCGCGGCACTTACGTGTTTCCGCCGAAGCCGTCGCTGCGGCTGATCAAGGACGTGGCCATCTTCACCACATCGGAGCTTCCGAAGTGGAATCCGATGAACATCTGCTCCTATCATTTGCAGGAGGCCGGCGCGACGCCGGTGCAGGAGCTCGCCTACGCGCTCGCCACCGCCATCGCCGTGCTCGACACGGTGAAAGAGTCCGGCGAAGTCGATCAGGCCAAGTTCGGCGAAGTGGTCGGCCGCATTTCGTTCTTCGTCAATGCCGGGCTGCGCTTCATCACCGAAGTCTGCAAGATGCGCGCCTTTACCGAATTGTGGGACGAGATCACGCGCGAGCGCTATGGCGTCACCGATCCGAAACAGCGGCTGTTCCGCTACGGCGTGCAGGTCAACTCGCTCGGCCTCACGGAGCCGCAGCCGGAAAACAACGTGGCCCGCATTCTCATCGAAATGCTGGCGGTGACCTTGTCGAAAAACGCCCGCGCCCGCGCCGTGCAGTTGCCGGCCTGGAACGAGGCGCTTGGCCTGCCGCGACCATGGGATCAGCAATGGTCGCTGCGCATGCAGCAGATCCTCGCTTTCGAGACAGACCTACTCGAATACGGCGACATCTTCGACGGCTCGTCGGAGATCACCCGCAAGGTCGAGGAGCTGAAATCCGAGGCTCGCGAAGAACTCAAGCGCATCGAGGACATGGGCGGTGCGGTGGCAGCGGTCGAGACCGGCTACATGAAGCAGCGCCTCGTCGAATCCAACACCGCGCGGCTCGAAGCGATCGAGCGCGGCGATCAGGTGGTCGTCGGCGTCAACAAATATCTGGAGACCGAGCCGTCCCCGCTCACCGGCGGCACCGCGTCGATCATGACCGTGCCGGAGGAAGCCGAGCATAACCAGATCGAACGGCTCAATGCCTGGCGCGCACAACGCGACAACAGGGCCGTCGCCGAGGCGCTCGCCGCGCTCAAGCGCGCCGCGACCGAAGGCAGCAACATCATGCCGCCGTCGATCCAGTGCGCCAAGGCTGGCGTCACCACCGGCGAATGGGGCTGGACCTTGCGCGAAGCGTTCGGCGAATACCGCGCGCCGACCGGCGTCGGCAATGCCATGCGCAATGACGTCGAAGGCCTCGACGATATCCGCGCCGATGTCGACCGCGTGTCATCGAAACTGGGCCGCCGCCTCACTTTCCTCGTCGGCAAGCCCGGCCTCGACGGCCACTCCAACGGCGCCGAGCAGATCGCCGTGCGCGCCCGCGATGCCGGCATGCAGGTGGTCTATGAAGGCATCCGCCTGACGCCGGAAGAAATCGTCGAAGCCGCGCGCGACCAGAAGGCGCATGTCATCGGTCTGTCCATCCTGTCCGGCAGCCATCTGCCGCTGGTCAAGGACGTGATCGGCCGCGTCAGGGAAGCCGGCCTCGATGTGCCGGTGGTGGCCGGCGGCATCATTCCGCCGGAAGACGCCGCCGAATTGGAGAAGGCCGGAGTCGCGGCGGTTTACACGCCGAAGGATTTCGAACTCAACCGCATCATGGGCGACCTCGTCCGCATCGTCGAGCGCAAGAACAGCCTGACGAACGCGTAGATTTATTTACAGGGACAAAAGCGCCAGCGCCTCGGCCAGCTTCGATGGACTCACCGGCTTGGTGAGGTAGAAGCTCATCCCGGCTTCGCGCGCGGCTTTCTCGTCATCCACGCCGTCGCGGCCAGATATGCCGATCACCGGAACGCGCCTTGCCGCATCCGCCAGCGCCCGAATGCGGCGCGTCGCTTCCAGACCGTCGATATCGGGCAGCGCCACATCCATCAGCACGGCGTCGTAACCGCCCTGTGCGGCCGCCTTCACCGCCGCCTCGCCGCTCTCGACGAAGTCGGCTCGATGACCGAGCGCCTTAAGAATCGTGTTCATCACCACGCGGCCGTAGGGATTGTCTTCGGCGCACAGAACCCTCAACGATGGACGCGCGCCGCCGCGTCCCCCGGTTTCAGCGGACGCCGCGTCTCCCGCCGGCTCGACCAGCGCCGTGAGCGTGAAGGTGGAGCCTTTGCCCGGCTTGCTCGTCACCGTGAGATCGCCGCCCATGGCGCGCGCGATGCGGCGCACGAAGACAAGGCCGAGGCCGGCGCCGCCATAGCGTCGCGCCACGCCTTCATTGGCCTGAGTAAACGGCTTGAACAGCCGCTTCACCTCGGTCGGGGACAAGCCGATGCCGGTGTCAGTGAAGGTGAAGGTGAGGCGCAGCCGGCCCCGCGCAGCTTCCGTTGCCCCGGCGCCGAAGCGGATCGATCCGTCGTGTGTGAACTTCACCGCATTGTCGGCGAGATTCTCCAGCGCCGTGCGCAGGCGGAGCGCATCGCCCGACACCAGCGCCGGCAAATCGCCGATGAGCGTTTCGGCGGCGAGCGCCTTGCTGCCGGCCCGCGCGGCCAATGCTTCGCCGACCGACTCGGCGAGGAGCCGCGGCGAAAATACATCGGCGCGAATTAAAAGGCCCTTGGCCTCGGCCCGCACTGCATCGACGAGCAAGGTCGCAATCTGCGCCAGATGATCGGCGCCGCTCTTGATCGCGTCGGCCCATCCGCGCTCGCGCGCGCCGAGATCGGACGCCGACAGGAGTTCGGCCAGCGCGACGATGCCGGTCAGCGGCGTGCGGATGTCATGGGCAATGCCGGCGAGCGCGGCCTCCATCGCGCGCTCGCGCGCAAGAGATTTGGCGCGCGCGGCCGGCTTCCGGCTCGGCCGCTTCGGCCGCCGCGCCCCGGTCTTCCTGGCCTTGCTGACGGCCTTTTTGCGCTTCGCCATATCCCTCGCCCCTGCGGGCGACATTGCCATGGCCGCGCCGTTCAATCGAGCCCGACCCGGCGGCGGACGTCGGACGGGGTTAATCCCTGCGCGCGCAGTTCGCGCAGGGCCGTCGCCGAGGTCGATTTCGCCAGTTTGCGGCCGTCGGCGTCGAGAATGAGCCGGTGATGGCGGTAGCGCGGCGCCGGCAGGCCCAGAAGCGTCTGCAGCAGGCGATGCACGCTGGTGGCATGAAACAGGTCGAGCCCGCGCACAATGTCGGTGATGCCTTGGAGCGCATCGTCGACGACGACAGCGAGGTGATAACTCGCCGGCGTGTCCTTGCGGGCCAGCACCACATCGCCCCAGGCGGCCGGGTCGGCGACGATTTGGCCGGCGGCGCCATCGCCGGACTCGGACCAGGTCAGACGACCGCTCAATTGAGCCATTGCTTTCTGCATATCGAGCCGCAGGGCGTAGGGCTCGCCGGCCGCGATGCGGCGCGCCTGTTCGTCGGTAGACATCGATTTGGCCGCGCCGGGATAGAGCGGCGCGCCATCAGGATCGCGCGGCCACGGTTCCCGCGCGGCGACCAGGGCCGCGATTACGGCGCGGCTTTCGAAACTTGGATAAACAAGGCGCATCGCTTCAAGCCGCCGCAACGCCGCTCCATAGTCCGCGAAGTGCTCCGACTGCCGCCGCACCGGTTGTTCCCAACTGACGCCGAGCCAGGCGAGATCCTCGCAGATCGCCGCCTCGAATTCCGGCCGGCAGCGCGTGATGTCGATGTCCTCGATACGCAGCAGCATCCGCCCGCCGGCCACGCGCGCCGCCTCGGCGTTGAGCAGCGCCGAGAGCGCATGGCCCAGATGCAGGTAACCGTTCGGGCTCGGGGCAAATCGGAAAACGGGTGGCATGTTCTATCTTAGTCTGTCCAAACACTCCGTTCATTCCCGCGCAAGCGGGAACACAGTTCTGGGTCCCCGCCATAGGCGTTCAGAAAGAACGCGGTCCTTTGGACGGCTTTGCGCGGGGACGAACGGTATATTAACTCGGGAATAACATGACCCATTTCCTCCACACCCAGTCCGATCTCGAAGCCGGCCTCGTCGAACTGATCCGCATCGACCCGCGGCTTGCGCCGGTCGCCGAGACCGCCGGCGCCTTTAACCTGCGCCGCCGCGAGGGCGGGTATCCCGGCTTGTGCGCGATCGTCTGCGGTCAGCAGCTTTCGACCGCCAGCGCCGCGGCGATCCGCGATCGACTGTTCAAGGCCTTCGATCCGTTTCATCACGACGCCGTCGTCACCGCGCGCAGCGACAAGCTCAAGCGCCTCGGTCTGTCGAACGCCAAGATCAAGGCGGTCAAGGAGATCGGCAAAGCGGTCTCGACCGGCGCCATTGATCTCGACGCCGTCGGCGAGATGGACGCAGATGCGGCCCATCAGTTGCTCACGGCGCTGCACGGCGTCGGGCCGTGGACGGCCGATATCTATCTCTTGTTCTGCCTCGGCCACGCCGATGCCTTTCCGGCCGGCGATCTCGCCGTGCAGGAGGCCGCCCGCATTGCACTCAACCTGCGCAAGCGGCCCGACCCCAAGGCGCTCACCAAGATCGCGGAAAGCTGGCGGCCGTGGCGCGGCGTGGCGGCGCATCTGATGTGGGCTTACTATCACGTCGTCAAGCGGCGAGAAGGCATCAGCCTCGAAGGCGCGGCCAAAAAGCCGGGCAAGAAGACGCCGAAAAAGACCAAGGCCGTCGATCCAAAAAAGTACTGGCCGCAGATCAAAAAGTCGAAGACTTCAGCTAAGAAGAAAGCCGTGACGGCCAGGAGTGCCGGGAAGAAAAAAGGAGCGCAGCGTGCCACTCGACGGACCTCGTCTTGAACCCAAATCCGGCAAGGCGAAGCAGCTCGTCGTCTTTCTCCACGGTTACGGCGCCGACGGCAACGACCTCATCGACATCGGGCTGGCCTGGCAGAATTTGTTGCCGGACGCTGCCTTCGTCTCGCCGCACGCGCCGCGGCCCTGCGGCCAGGCCCCGGTCGGCCGCGAGTGGTTTCCGCTGACCTTCCGCGACCCGAACGAGCGCTGGACTGGCGTCAACGCCGCCGCGCCGGGACTGAACGAATTCCTCGATGCCGAGCTGATTCGCCACGGCCTGCCGCCGGACGCACTGACGCTGGTCGGCTTCAGTCAGGGCACGATGATGTCGCTTCATGTCGGGCTGCGCCGCGCCGTCGCGCCTCAGGCTATCGTCGGCTATTCCGGCATGCTGGTGCTGCCGGAAGAAGGCGATCTCGACGCCTTCTCCGCCGAGATCGTGAGCCGTCCCCCGGTCCTGCTGGTTCACGGCGATCAGGATCAGCTCATTCCGGTGCAGGCGCTCATGCACGCCGCGCAGAGCCTGGCTGCGCTGGAGGTCCCGGCGCAATGGCACGTCTCGCCCGGTATCGGTCATGGAATCGATCAGGAGGGATTGCGCCACGGCGGCGAATTCCTCGCCCGGCAGTTCGCCGCCCGGCCATAGCCGCCCAGCATTAGTAGGCCCATGCGCGGGCCCCTTGCATCGGCTTCACAATCCCGTCACGCTGCCCTATTAGTAGAGGCTAAGCCGCGTGGCGGCGGCTGTCCTTGGAGGTCGAGGAGCAGCGCTTGAACGTGCATGTTTCGCCAGCCGGGTTTCCGGCCCTTGTGCTCAACGCCGATTTCAGACCGTTGAGTTACTACCCCCTGTCCTTGTGGTCCTGGCAGGACACGATCAAGGCGGTGTTTCTCGAACGGGTCAGTATCGTCGCCAACTACGATCAGGCGGTACGAAGTCCCAGCTTCGAGATGAGATTGCCCAGCGTCGTATCGCTCAAGACCTACGTAAAGCCTTCGACCCACCCCGCCTTTACCCGCTTCAACGTTTTTCTGCGCGACCGGTTCTCCTGCCAATATTGCGGCAGCCGCGACGACCTGACCTTCGATCATGTCATTCCCCGCTCGCGTGGCGGCATCACCTCCTGGGACAATGTCATCACCGCCTGCTCGCCCTGCAATCTGCGCAAGGGCTCGCTGACGATGAATGAAGCCCACATGTTTCCGGCGCAGATGCCCTACCAGCCGACGGTGCATCACCTGCACCGCAATGGCCGCCAGTTCCCGCCGAACTATCTGCACGATAGCTGGCTCGACTATCTCTACTGGGATACGGAACTGGAGCCGTAAGCACGGCGCCGAGGATGACACTGCGGCCCCCTTGCGGCGGAACCAATGGCTCCCCATATGCGTTCAAGTCGCGATGTTGAGCATGCAGAAGCATGCTCCATTGCGCCGCGGTCATACCGCGTTGACGACCACGAAAAGCGGGTGACGCCGGATGTACGCGCACCTCTCCTTCGTGGTCGTTGTTTTTTTGCGCTGAAGGTTCTTTCGCACGGCGTTGAGCGGTTCGCGCCCGGTCGTCGATCGGGCTCGCGTCGTGCTCCGCTGCTGCGAGGCGTGGGTGCGGTCTACGAATATTCTTGTTCGGGCCGCGCCCACGCCGCCTTATTCAGGCTCAGGCCGCGCAAGCGCGGCTTTGGCGCCAAAGGCGGCGACCGCGGCGAGGAACGCCGAGATCAGCACGTCGTAACCGGCCATGGAAATGCCGAACAGACGCCACGGCGCATCGTCACAGCGCGCGATGCGGATGGTCTGAAGCCGGTTCAGCATGTCGCTGGCGGAGCCGAAATTGCTGACAGGCCCCGAGCAGTCGGCCGGTCCCGGCCAGAATTTCCATTCGACGCCGGCGTGGAAGGCGGCAAGCCCCGTATTCCAGTTCATCGCCGCCGCGATAACCAGGAAACCCAGAAACAGCACCTTACGCGAAGCGCCATGGCCGGCGCCGAGGCAAAGCAGGGCGGCGAGCGGCACGGCCACATAGAAGGCCTTGCGCTGATCGAGACACAGCGCGCAGGGCTCATAGCCAAGCACGTGCTCGAAGAAGAGGAAGCCGCCGATTGTGGCGAGCCCGACCAGCGCCACCAGCGCAGCGGCGGCCGCGACTGGTTCTTTGCGGATCATGGACAGGGCATCGGTCATCCGGCGAATCCTGATCGGTTAGGCATGGTTCCGGACGGCGAACCGGCTTCCGCTTTCACGACAGGAACCGCACCTTCGGCCTGGCCGCTCGGTTGATCGTTGCGAGGAAGATGGTGCCCCTGGCCGGACTCGAACCAGCACACCTTGCGGTACCTGATTTTGAGTCAGGCGTAAGAGGTGGTGCGGGTGGAGGGACTCGAACCCACAAAGCCTTGCAGCCAGCGGATTTTGAGTCCGCCGCGTCTACCAGTTCCGCCACACCCGCGTTGTCACCGATATGCCGGATCGGGGACAATTTGTCACCGGTTTTGTCACCCATTCAGAACGATCAATCCCCGTCATCTCCAACCCCGACGACCCGGAAGCGACCCCCGCCCCCGGCCTCCAGCGCCGACACCGCATCCATCAGGTGATCCGGCGCAAGGTGCGCGTAGCGCAGTGTCATTGATATGCTCTTATGCCCCATCCAAATCTGGACGCGGCGAATGTCCACGCCACGCTGGACCAATCGGGAGGCGCAAGTGTGGCGGCAGGAGTACAGGACGGTGTCCGAGAGTTGCGGTAGGTGAGCCCGCAACCGGTCCCACACTCTTCGCATGTGTCCCTTGCCCAAAGATGTGAACGGCCCCGGCTCCCCCAGACACTTCCACCTGTTCGCGGCCTCCAGCGCACGAACGGTCAGGGGTACTCGCCGAACTTCCCCATTTTTGGTGCCCTTCCCGTCCCGCCCAAAGAGCGCGACCTGTCTGCCGGAGATGTCACGCCATTCTACCTGCGTTGCCTCGGAGAACGGCCGCGCTCCGGTGTCGAGTAAGAAAATGACTAGGTCCCGTTCTCTCCCCATGCTCCAGAGTTGGAGCGTTTGAAGGATCATCCGCTCCTCGTGGTCCGTGATGAAGCGTTCGCGGCCCCGACCCTCCTGCACCCGTCGCCATTCGGGCATAGGCAACCGGGCCTGCTTGGCCAGCACTCTCACGGCAGACCTATAGCGATTGATCGTTCCTGACGAGGAACGCCGGTCCTCGATAAGGTGCTTCACAAACC
>JAEZEY010000395.1 GCA_023432845.1 Pseudomonadota bacterium | reverse complement strand
GGCCAGATTGCACTGCTCACGCGCGACCGTCGAAGGGCCGTCTCGATGCCTCTTGTCGGCAAGGAGAGCTTCGCAGCTTCATTGAGAGGTCGTGGTGAACGGTGACGATCCCGAAGGGATCGCCCGCTCCGTCGACTACTACTTCACCAACATGCAGGTGAACGGGTTTCCAGAGGGTGTTTCGACGAACCGCTCCGCCCAGCTGCCCTCGATCGTCGGTTGATGATCAGCGACAACTATCTCTGCCGGCTGACGACAACTACTTTTGCCGGTCCGACCGCCGTGCGGACGGCTTGTGCGACCGTGGATCCGTGAGGGTTCCGGACGGGTGCTGGGGCTCTCGAGGAGAGCCTCATGGTCACGGACAGGCAGGTCCGCTTGCTGAGGAAGAAGCGGATGGAAGGAAAGACGTTGGAGGCGGCCGCCATGGCCGCGGGCATGAGCGAGAGGACGGCACGGACGTGGCAACACGGGCCGCTGCCGTCGGCGACGAAGACGACGCGATCGTGGCGGACACGCCCGGACCCTTTCGTCGACGTGTGGGCCGTCGACGTCGAGCCGCTGCTCGTCGCGGACACCGACGGGAAGCTCGAGGCGAAGACCATCTTCGAGGAACTCTGTCGCCGGCACCCCGATGCCTTCGACGGGGGCCAGCTCCGGACGCTGCAGCGACGCGTCCGCCTCTGGCGGGCCGAGCGCGGACCGGAGAAGGAGGTCTTCTTCCCGCAGGAGCACGCGGCGGGAAAGATGGGCTCGATCGACTTCACGCACGCGACCGAGCTGGGCGTGATCATCGGCGGCTCGCCGTTTGTTCACTTGTTCTTCGAGTTCCTACTCGCGTTCAGCGGCTGGCGCTTCGTCAAGCTCGCGTTCGGCGAGACCTTCGAAGCTCTCCTCGGCGGCGTGCAGGCTGCCCTCTGGGCGCTCGGCGGCGTTCCGGAGACCGTCCGGCTCGACAATCTGTCGGCGGCTACCCACGAGCTCGCGAAGACGGGTGGTCGCAGCCTGACGAAGCGGTTTGCCGATGTCGTCGACCACTACGGGTTCAAGGCGTCGCGGATCCGGCCTGGCGAAGGTCACGAGAACGGCGTCGTCGAGCAAGGTCATCACCGACTGAAGAGCGCGCTCGACCAGGCGCTGCGCCTGCGGGGAAGTCGCGAGTTCGCGACGGTCCCCGACTACCTCGTATTCGTTCAAGGCATCGTCGCCCGGCAGCTGAACGGCGGCCGAGACGAGAAGCTCGCGGAGGACCGGGCGGCACTACGACCACTCCCAGCGACACGGCTGCCGGAGTACACGCGCGTCACCGCACGCGTGCGGAAGTGGAGCACGGTCACAGCGGCGAAGCGCATCTACTCGGTCCCGTCGCGGCTGAAGGGCCACCTCGTCGAGCTCCGTGTGCACGCGGACGTCGTCGAGGTTCGCGTCGGAGACAAGACCGTGGAGACGATGCCGCGCCTCCGCGGCGAAGCCGGGCATCGCATCGACTATAGGCACGTGATCTGGTCACTCGCCCGCAAGCCGGGCGCGTTCGCGGCGTACCGCTTTCGCGAGGACCTCTTTCCGTCGCTCACGTTCCGCCGCGCCTACGACGCGCTCCGGGATGCACGGGGTGACCGCGCTGACGTCGAATACGTACGAATCTTGCATCTCGCTGCGAGCACCTCCGAGCGCGCGGTCGAGACCGCGCTCGCGAAGCTCCTCGAGGACGGCACGAAGTTCGACTACGCCGCGTTGAAGGCGCTCGCGCATCCGGACGAGCCAACGATTCCGACGCTCTCGATCGGCACGCCCGACCTCGCCGGCTACGACGAGCTTCTCGCGGCAGGAGACGAACGATGAGCGCCACGTACACGCCCGCGATCGGAGAGCGCCTCACCGCCCTGCTCGCCGACTGGAAGCTCTCCACGCTCGCGACCGAGCTCGTTCCTCGCTTCACGGCGGCCGGGCAGGACGAGGCGCTCGCGCTCCTCGCGGAGGTCTGCGAGCTCGAGGCCGACGCACGGAAGGAGCGACGGGTCGACCGTCTTCGCCGAGCCTCGAAGCTCCCTCCGGCGAAGAGCTTCGACTCGCTCGACCGGGAGCGCGTACCGCGTCCCGCGTTCCTGAAGATCCGAGAGCTCGCGAACGGCGACTTCCTCGACCGCGCCGACAACGTCTTGCTCTTCGGCCTGCCGGGCGTCGGCAAGAGCCATCTCGCTTGCGCGCTGGGACACGCCCTCGTCGAGTCGGGCCGGAGTGTGCTGTTTACGCCGACCTACCAGCTCGTTCAGACGCTCCTGGCCGCACGCCGCGACCTCGTCCTGCCGAAGGCACTGCGAGCCCTCGACGTCTTCGACGCGATCATCCTCGACGACCTCGGCTACGTCCAGCAGACCGCCGAAGAGGCCGAGGTCCTCTTCACGCTGATGGCGGAACGCTACGAGAGACGCTCGCTGGTCATCACGAGCAACCTCGTCTTCAGCGAGTGGAACCGCATCTTCAAGAGCCCGATGACGACGGCGGCGGCGATCGACCGCCTCGTCCACCACGCCGTGATCATCGAGATCGACCGCGGCAGCGTGCGCGCCGAGGAGGCAAAGAAGCGGAATCCGAAGAAGCCGAAGAGCGACGAAGAGACCTGAAGGCGCGACGACAACTACGAGGAGGAAGAGGTGGCGACAGTTACGCCGCGACGACAACTACCCGGTGGATCGAGTGGGCGAGAACGTGCGTGAACGACCTGACGGCGACCGGCAAGAATAGTTGTCGCTGACCGGCAAGAATAGTTGACGTCGATCACCGTTCAGCCGGCACGCGATCCTCCATGGCGGGGATGTGGAGTACGCCACCGAGGTAAACTCGCGCACCGCGATCCTCCTCATCGACTACGTGAGGGTGCTCGCTGATCGCCCTGGCACCTAAGAGTCGCAAGCGGATGGCGGGACGTCCTCACATCGTCGGCCACGATGCCGGGTCGAGTTTCGTCACGAGTTTCGTCAGCGGACGAACATTCGCACACTTAGCTGCCACCCTCGCGTCGGTTTCGTCATCGCATGGTGACGCCAACTGGTCGTAACCATTCACATCATGACGAGCGCCTGAGGATTCAAATCCCGCCTCCCCGACCACCGACACACGTGAGCCCCGTTCTGACGGGGTCGCGTGAGGTCGCGAAATTTCTGGCTACGCCTCGGCTACAAGTCCTGGCGATCGGGACAGGGCCGGACGGTCGGAGCCGATCGGGGCGCGGCGCGCTGGATACACGTTTGCGCGCGGATTGAGCGCCGGCTCGGGAGGACGCGGCCGGACGCGGTGGCCTCGTTCGGACACGTGAAGGTAC
>JAEZEY010000192.1 GCA_023432845.1 Pseudomonadota bacterium | reverse complement strand
GGCGTCGCCGACATCTCGTTCTTCTTCACCGCGCTGGTGCCGGGCCGCTTCCCGCTGTCGGAAGTGCTCGGCGCGCCGTTCCTGTTCACCAATGCCGCCGGCAAGCCGCTCAGCGCCGCGCAGGCCTCCTTCATCGGCACCAGTCTGCGTGAGGACCTCGCTGCGGAATTCGCCGGCACCGAGCTTCTCTATTCGGTGCTGTCGCCGACGATCGGTTTCTTCATGCGCGAAAAGCTGGTGAAGACACCCGACGACGTGAAGGGCCTCAAGATTCGTCCGACCTCCACCACGATGGGCTCGCATCTGAAATCCTGGGGCGCCGTGCCGACCACGATCGCGCCTGCGGAAGTCTCCGACGCCATCGCCAAGGGCGTGGTCGACGGCGCCATTTTCAATTGCGAAGGCGGCGCCGCCTTCCAGCTGCATCACTCTGTGAAGAAAGTATCGATGTTCGGCGACTCCGCCGCGCCCTTTGCGCTGGTGATGAACTCCGGCGCATACAAGGCCCTGCCGAAGGACATGCAGAAGCTGATCGCCGACACCACGGGCCCGGAAGGCGGCCGCCGCGTCGGCAAGCTCTATGACGACGCCGAGGCCGCCGGCCGCAAGGTGTTCGAGCAGGCCGGCGTCGAAGTGATCGACATCGACGGCGCCGCCATCGAGCCGTTCAAGAAGCTGGCCGACGTGCCGACCGAGGAACAGGTTGCCGCGCTCGAGGCCAAGGGCGTGAAGGCGCGCGCGCTGATGACCAAGGTCCGCGGGCTGGTTGCACAAGCGTGACGCCACAGCGTCACGAAGGAAGGCTTGCATGAGTCTCGAGCGCGCGCTCGCGCACACCGCGAGAGCATGCACGGCACTGGGCGCCGTCTCGCTCGCTGTGATGATGCTCTCGACCAACTATGACGTGGTGGCGCGGGCCTTGTTCCGCGCCCCACTGCAAGGCGCCGTCGATATCGTCGAGATGATGGTGCTGTGCAGCGCCTTTCTCGGCCTGCCGGAGGTCTGCCTGCGCGACGAGCAGATCCGCGTCGACATCGTCGACAGCTTCGTGCCGCATTGGGTCGTCGCCGCCCTGAAGGTGCTGGCGCTGGTGGCGACGACCCTGTTCCTCGGCATCCTCGCCGCCAATGTCACACACCCGATGATCGATTCCTGGCGCTTTGGCGACATCAAGCCCGACACCGGTTTTCCGACCTATCCGCTCTATGCGCTGACCTTGTTCACGCTCATCGCATCCGTTGCAGCAACGGCCGTCGTTCTCCTTCGCACCTTTCGCGGCAAGGACCACCTATGACGGCGACCACCATCGGCGTCATCGGGCTCGCCAGCCTCGTCGTTCTCATCCTCCTGCGCATTCCGGTCGCGGTGGCGCTCGGGCTCGTCGGGGTCTTCGGCTATGCGGCCCTGGATGGCTTTGCCCGCGCCAACCTGATGATCAGCGGCGTGCCGGTCGAATTCGCCTCGACCTATACCTTGTCGGTGGTGCCGCTGTTCACGCTGATGGGCGCGGTGGCAGCCAGCGCCGGCCTGTCATCCGACCTGTTCCAGGCCGGCCGCGTCCTGTTCCGCGGCGCGCGCGGCTCGCTGGCGATCGCTTCGATCTTTGCTTCCGCGATGTTCGGCGCGGTGTGCGGCTCCTCGGTCGCGACTGCGCTCACCATGAGCAAGGTATCGATCCCGGAAATGCTGCGCGCCAAATATCCGCCGGCGCTGGCGGCCGGCGCGGTTGCGGCGGGCGGCACACTCGGCATTCTCATTCCGCCGTCGCTGATCCTGATGATCTACGCCATCATCGCCCAGCAGTCGGTCGCCAGGCTGTTTATGGCGGCGCTGATCCCCGGCATCATCCTCACCGTGCTCTACAGCATCACGGCGCTGATCTATTACCGCTGGCTGACCGGCAACGCGCCCGAGCCGGAATATGCCCAGCGCCAGAGTGACACGCTGGTGCGCTCCTTTGCCCGCATCTGGCATGTGATTGTGCTGTTCGGCGTCACGCTCGGCGGCATCTATGCCGGCTGGTTCACGCCGACCGAAGCCGCCGCCATCGGCGCGCTTGGCGCCATCCTGCTCGGTCTCGTGCTCGGCCGCCACACGCTGTCCGACACCTTCACCTGCTTCTTCGAGACCATCCGGCTGGTGTCGAGCCTGGTGTTCATCGTCATCGCCTCGGCCGTGTTCTCGTATTTCGTGGTGCAGACCGGGGTGTCGAACCAGCTCATCGGCGCGGTCAAGGGTATCGGCCTCGATGCCATGGGCGTCATCGTCGCGGTATGCGTGCTCTATATCGTGATGGGCGCTTTCCTCGAAGGCATCGGCATGCTGCTGATCACGGTGCCGATCACGCTGCCGCTGGTCTTGTCCTACGGCTTCGACCCGGTGTGGTTCGGCGTGCTGCTGGTGATCCTGATCGAGCTCGGTCTCATTCACCCGCCGATGGGCATGAACCTGTTCGCCATCAATGCGGTGAGCAAGGAGATCAACATCATCGACATCTACAAGGGCTCAGCGCCATTTTTGATCGCGCCGCTCCTGTTAATCGTGCTGATGATCATGTTCCCGCAGATCGTGCTGTGGCTGCCGGCGCAGATGAATTGAGGCTGCATCCGTTCGTCCCCGCGAAAACGGGGACCCAGTATTCTAAAACTGGATTCCCGCTTGCGCGGGAATGAACGGAGAATGGGTCGACAGCAGCGGACCCGAGGATTCACACGTCTTCCGGATTGTCGACGTAAACCAGCCCCGCCTTCGCCAGTGGCTCGCGCATGTTGTACATGTCGAGGCCCAGCACGCCCGATGCCAGCTTCTGCCGCTTGGCATCCTCGTCGTCGAAGCGCTTCTGCGCCTTGGCGGCAACGTCGGCGCAGTACTTCTTCGGGATGACGACAACGCCATCGTCGTCGGCGACCACCGCATCGCCCGGCTCGACATTAACGCCGGCGCAGACCACCGGAATGTTGACCGAGCCAAGCGTCGCCTTCACCGTGCCCTTCGACGAGATCGCGCGCGACCACACCGGGAAGCCCATCTCCTTGAGCGTCGCCACGTCGCGGCAGCCGGCGTCGATGACGAGACCCTTGACGCCCCGCGCCTTCATCGAGGTCGCCAGCAGATCGCCAAACATGCCATCGGTGTTGTCGGCGGTGACGCCGAGCACGACGATGTCGCCGGGCCGGCACTGCTCGACCGCGACATGGATCATCCAGTTGTCGCCGGGCTGCGCCAGGATGGTGACCGCCGGGCCTGCAATGCAGGCGCCGGGATAGATCGGCCGCATATACGGCTTCATCAGGCCGTAACGGCCAAAGGCTTCATGCACGGTGGTGGCGCCGAGTTTCTCGAAGGTTTCGATGGCTTTCGGATCGGCGCGCTTGATGTTGCGAACGACGACGTTTTTCATTTTCGCTTCCTTCGCTGCCGCTTAACCGAGCTCAAACGTCACCCGCGGGAACAGCGTCTGGTACGCCTCGCCGTAGGTCATCGGGATGCCGGTGTTGCGCGAGCCCTGGATGCCGCGGTTCAGCGCGACGCGCTCATAGTAGCCCCAGAGGTGCTTCTGCGCGGCGAGAATCTGGAACGCCTTGTATTTCTGCTCCCAGACATCGTCGATCTTGAGGATCACGTCGGGCTTGTAGTTGCACTGTTCGGGCTGGTGCGGCTCGAACATGTAGAACGGCGGCGCCGAATACTTGTACTGCGCGCCCGGCTTGTGGCCCATGGCCTGGGCGACGACGCGGGTTTCCTGCGCGAAATGGCAGGCGTTCGGGTGATCGAAGTTATAGGGGTCCTCGAGGGCGTGGCTGAGCACGAAACTCGGATTGAGTTCACGGTAGATATCGACCATGCGGTCGAAGTGCTCTTCGTTGAGCTTGAGCGGATAATCACCGCAGTCGAAGAACTCGATCTCGGCGCCCAGCAACTCGGCGGCGCGCCGCGCCTCGTCCTTGCGGCCGGCCTTCACGCTTTCGAGTGTCGCGCCCTTCTCCTTCCAGGCGAACTGGCTCTCGCCGCGCTCACCGAAGGACAGACACACGATCTTGACCTTGTAACCGTTCCTGGCGTGCAGCGCGATCGCGCCGCCGGCGCGCCACACGAAATCGCCCGGATGGGCGGTGACGACGAGACCTGTCTTCTGCTCCGGCATGGACGCTGTACCTTCTCCTAAGTGTCAAAGCCGCCGTGCTTGGCGGCGTCTATGGCCTGCCGCAGCAGGGCGATGAAACTGGTGAGGTGGGCGCGCATCGCGCGCTCGGCGGCATCGGCGTCGCCGGCGCAGACGGCGGCGCCAATGGCGCGGTGCTCGGCGAGCGAGGCCTTTGGCCGGCCGGGCAGCAGGATGACACGATACTGCAGGCGAACGAGATGCGATTTCAGCGTATCGAGAATGCGGTCGGCGGTGGTGTTGCCGGCCATCGACTGAAGCTGACGATGCAGGGCGGCGTTGAACTGCGAATAGCGCATCGTGTCGCCCTGCGCGATCGCCTGCGTCATGTCCTTTTCGATGGCTTTCAGCCGGGCGCGGCCCTGCGCATCGCCGCGCATGGCGGCCTGCCGCGCCACCATGATCTCGATGGCCAGCCGAGTCTCGGCAATCTCGATGGCTTCGTCGTCGGAGACGGCGCGCACGCGAGCGCCGCGGTTCGGCTCGCGGACGATGAGGCCTTCCTGATCGAGCATGGCGAGCGCCATGCGGATATTGGCGCGGTTGACGCCGAACCGCTCGGCGAGTTCGACCTCGATCAGCCGCTCGTTCGGCGTCAGCCGGCCGCGCGTGATCGCATCGCGCAAACGCGCGGTGACGTCGGTCTCGGCGGCCTTGGCGGCTCTGGCGGCGGGCATGGACAATGCAATCCTGTTGACACGATTGTTAACAATCGTGAGGCGCGGGAGTCAACCGAGCGCGCCGGCGCTCCATCCTCA
>JAEZEY010000190.1 GCA_023432845.1 Pseudomonadota bacterium | reverse complement strand
AGCTTTACGATCACGGCGCCGCGGTTCATCGCAAGGGCGCCTGCTGCGCCGGGCAGGACATCTATGACGCTCGCGCGGTGGCCGAGCGCATCGGCATTCCGCATTACGTGCTCGACTACGAAAGCCGCTTCAAGGAAGCGGTGATCGACCGCTTTGCCGAGAGCTACATTGCCGGCGAGACGCCGGTGCCGTGCATCGCCTGCAACATGTCGATCAAGTTTCACGACCTCTTGCACACCGCGCGCGATCTCAACGCCGATGTGATGGCAACCGGGCATTATGTCTCGTCGCGCCTGCTGCCGTCCGGCCGCCGCGGCCTGTTCCGTGCCCGTGAGGACGACAAGGACCAGAGCTACTTCCTGTTCGGCACCACGTCCGAGCAGCTCGACATCCTGCGCTTTCCGCTCGGCGACAAGTCGAAGGCGGAGACGCGTGAGCTTGCTCGCCAGTTCGAGCTTGCGGTGGCTGAGAAGCACGACAGTCAGGACATCTGTTTCGTGCCCACGGGCAGCTATGCCGACATCATTGCGCGGCTCAAGCCCGGCGCGGCCGAGCCGGGCGAGATCGTCGACATCCATGGCAAGACGCTGGGCAAGCACAACGGCATCATTCATTTCACCGTCGGTCAGCGCCGCGGGCTCGGCATTGCGTCGGGCACGCCACTCTATGTGGTGCGGCTCGAGGCCGAGAGCCGCCGCGTGATCGTCGGGCCGCGCGAAGCGCTCAAGACGCAGAGCATCGTGCTGCGTGACGTCAACTGGATCGGCGATGGCGATATCGACGATATGCTCGGCAACGGCCGGCTCGAGGTTCATGTGAAGGTGCGCTCGTCGCGTCCACCGCAGGCGGCGTGGCTGCGCCGCGGCGCGGGCGGCTACGAAGTCGATCTGGTCGATGGCGAGCATGGCGTGTCGCCCGGACAGGCCTGCGTGTTCTATGATGCGGCGGAAGGGCAGGCGCGCGTGCTTGGCGGCGGCTTCATCCGCGGCGCGGTGGCGGCCGGCGAGCGACCGCCAGTGTGCGCTGAAGCGCGGGCATCGGTCGCCTGAACAAGAAACAAAAAAGAAGATCATGGGCGGGGACATCAGCAAACACGGCGTCGAGAAAGCGTATGCACGCTGGGCGCCGATCTACGATTTCGTTTTCGGCAAGGTGTTCGAAGCAGGACGCAATGCCGCGATCGAGGCGGCGGGCAAAGCCTGTCCGCCGGGCGGCCGTCTCCTCGAGGTCGGCGTCGGCACCGGCATTTCGCTGCCGGGCTATCCGACGAACATCAGCATTGTCGGCTGCGACCTGTCGGAGCCGATGTTGCGCAAGGCGCATGAGCGCGTCGTGACGCAGAAGCTCAAGCATGTCGAAGCGCTGGCGGTGATGGATGCCATGCGCATGGCGGTGCCGGATCATTCCTTCGATGTCATCGTGGCGCAATACGTCATCACCGCCGTGCCGGACCCGGAAGCGACGCTCGATGAATTCGCGCGCGTGCTCAAGCCGGGCGGGGAGATCATCCTGGTCAATCACATCGGCGCCGAAAGCGGATTGCGCCGCATGTTCGAACTGGGCTTTGCGCCGATCGCGCGGCGGCTCGGCTGGCGGCCGGAGTTTCCGTTCGCACGGCTGTCGGACTGGGCGGTGAGGCACGGTGGCATGCGCATTGTCGAGCGGCGCCCTCTGCCGCCGCGCGGTCATTTTTCGCTCATTCGTTTTGCCCGCGTCCAGGCGGAGCCGAGGGCCGCCTGAGGCGGAACTGGGTCGCAGGGCCGGCGGTTGTCTCTCCGAATGGAGGACGCCATGGCGCAAAACACGCTCAAGCGATCGATCATGATGGTCTTGTCTGTTGCGGCGGTGGTCGCGTGGGCGGGCGTCGCGGCGGCGCAGGCGGCGCCGTCCGACAAGCCGGCGGAGCCGCCGAAGGCCCAGGCCGCCGATCCCCGGGCCTGCGGGCCGGACGGCACCCATGCGACGATCGGGCAGGGCGGCGACATGGTCGTGCGCAAGCCGGATGACCAGACGCTGAGCAGCAAGCTGGCCCAGTCAGGCGGGGTGATCTGTCCGCCGGCAATCGATCCGGAAATCAAGGCGCCGACGCCGGAGGCGGGGCGGACGCCGGTGATCCCGCCGCCGGGCGCGCCGGGCGGCAATCCGCAGGTGCAGCCGAAGTAGGGCGGGGGCGGGCCGGGCTGACTCGGTCCTGCCGGGCCGCAGGATGCAGCCGCGGGATGCGCCCCGCACCTGGACATTCCCTTGGGCGGCGGACGGTTTTTCCCCGAACCGGGCGGGTGATTCTCCAAATCGACAGGCGGATCAGGGATTTCGGGTGAGCTTGCTTGACAGGCTTCGCCCCGCCTCCCTATATCGCGCCCACACCTTAGGGTGTCGTCCGGCGGCCTCTGGCCCGGTGGCGTGGTCCTTCGGGATTTGTGACCGAAGGATTGGCTTTTCGGTTTGTATGACCCGAGAGCTTCGCCTCTCGGGATCCATGACCGAAGGCAAGCCTTTCGGAGATTCATGACCGAAGGGCATGGTAGTGGCGGGGTAGCTCAGCTGGTTAGAGCGGCGGAATCATAATCCGTAGGTCGGGGGTTCAAGTCCCTCCCCCGCTACCAAACAATCCGAAGCAATCGACAAATCGATCCAGTGTATTTGTGAGCCGACGGCCTGAGTTGGCGCAGAGGTCGTCTCACAGGGGCTTTGACCAAGCGCGATTTCTCAAGTCACTGTTTACGCTGAAAAAATTGAGTTCGTTTTGCCAGATTTGGCTCTGCAATTTCTGTTATAGGATTATATACCTTTATTGCTGCGCTGTGATATTTTGTGGATTTTGCAACAGTCTGCAATCGAGGTGGCCTGCTCGGCCCAACTCGTCGCTATGGTCGTTCAACACATCGTCGTAACCAATGTCGCGCAAGACGTGCGATCCGGGGCAGGATCCAGCATGCGCGCCAAATCTTCCAAAAAATCCGAAGCTAGAATTAAGTCTGACGGTGCTGCGGGAGCTTCTACAGACGGCAAGCGCTCGTGCGCATCCGTGTACGAAGCGAGTTTTGCGCGGATGGCTGAAGTCATTTGCCGCCTTGGCGGTTCTGACCTTGATCTGGCCGCTGCATTGGGCGTGGACGAAGGCACCATCGAAGCGTGGATACGGCAGCACGCCGAGTTTCGCGAGGCTTGCCGGTTTGGCAGCGAAGCGGCGGATGCAAGCGTTGAGCGCAGTCTCTTGCAGAGAGCCCTCGGCTATGATCGGACCGACGTCAAAGTGTTTCGGCGCCGAGGGCGGGTCATCTACGCTCCATACCGTGTGCACGTCATACCTGATGTGAAGGCCGCCATTTTTTGGCTGGTCTCGCGCCGTCCTGACGTATGGTCGCCGACAGGGGGTAAGGCAAAGCCTGCCGAATCCGAGGCAGGTCTCACGGCGATGTTGCGACAGATGAGGGAGATGAGAATGCCTGGTGGCGCCGCTTCGCAGAAGCCTCCGATCTGAAGGTCACGACCTGTCAATCTGCCGCTCGGCTCCCGTATTGCGCTGAAATGAATCGAAGGCGCGAACAGCTCGCTTTCGCCTGGACAATGCTCGTCGTTCATATCGGTCGAGAGTATGCAAGCGGAAGGAGAGGTCGCCCAAGATTTGAACAAACCTGCTCGGGTCGCAGATGCCGTTGATCATGTCGCGCGGACGGATATCGCCGGCGTCCGCAGGCGGCGCCGCGTGACGGGCGAGCCACTGGCGGCGCAATATAGCCTTGGTTGGTGTCTGATAGTCGGGATCATTCAAAACGAACGACAGCATCTGGTGACGGACCTGCCGAACGCGCAAGAGATCGACCTGCGCGGCGGCAATCGTCATAGCGAGTTCTAGCCGATCTGAGCTGGCGTTAGACCCTGCGATTTTGCGGGCGAGCTCTTTGATCTCTTCCGCAAGGCTGGGATCCAGGACGGCCGGCACCGATAGGCCATGCAGCCGCGCATTGCCGGCCGCCCGAGCTTTCCCAACCTTTGACTTTGGGCCCGTGCTGGCTCGCGCGTTAGCGCGATTGATCGCTGATCTATCGGCCACTAATCGTCCCCGAAGCCGATAATCAGTTCACCGTCGTCTTCTTCTTCCTGGTCAAGCTCCTCCGCTTCTTCGGGGTTGGCTTTCATCTCGATCTGTTTCCGATCGCTGACCGCCGCCGGACGAGCCTGGGTGGGGGCCGGAATTTCCGTGAACTCCGCGTCTTCAACTTCCTCGCAAGAACGGCGCAGGCTGCGCGCCAAGGCTTCGCGGTGGAAACGCACTTCTCGGATTGCATTGTTGCGCCGGACTTCGGCCGACGAGACCATCCGGTCAAGCCGTTCGATCTCATCAAGGTACAAAATGATCGTCTGTGCGTCGACAGTGCGCTGGGACAACCCGGCTGCCTGGAAAATCTTTTCGAATCGCTCTTGAGCGCCGTCCACGCCGACTTTCAGGTCAACGAGTACGCCTTGGGCCTTCACCGTCCCGATGACCGACGACAATACCTCGCCGATGCTTTCTTCGAACTTCAGCCGGATGAATTGTGCTTTACATTCCTGGAGGCGCTGCAGTTCCCACTGCAGGTGGACAACGTCCGCGACCCACATTTCTTCGAGAGCGTCAGCCGGTTTGACCGTTTTGTTGATCCGCTCGGAGAGCTTGTGGAAGGCCTTGGCGTCCTCACCTCTCAAGAGGGTGGGCATACAGAAGGTGTTTTCCTTATTGGTCGCCTTCTTCTTGCGCGACCGCCGGTTCGAAACAGCCAAATCACTTCTCCTTTTGATAAGTGCAGATCAAAAGGCGTAGCGGATTCGGACCTTCAGAAAGCGCCGGACGCAGAGATTCGATCGTAGCTTTTACTTTTTTCCCCTTGATCCACAGGCGTTGTGGACAAATGGTTACGCTGGTTACGCTGGTTACGCTGGTTACGCGCGTGGTTACACTGGGTTGGTTCCGCCACGTCCGCGCAATGCCGCTGATCCAGTCAGCTGTTCGCGCGATGCAGCGCCAACACTGTTCGAGGCACCTTAACCGGGACGCAGTCCACAAAATTCTAGCGCGGGGCTGTTCGCCAGTTGCGTCCTGGAGCCAAGATTTTTCCGCCCTGCCGCGACCGGCTGGCACGCACGAT
>JAEZEY010000217.1 GCA_023432845.1 Pseudomonadota bacterium | reverse complement strand
GTGCCCGGCGCGGTCGGCGCGCCCGGGGCCGTAGCCGGCTGGCTCGGCGCGGCCGGGGCCTGCGTCTGCTGCGATTGCGCCTGCTGGGCGGCCTTCTGCTTTTCGGCCTGCGGCACGGCGTAGAAATATTGCCAGGCGATCAGCACGAGGGCCGACAGCACGATGGCGATGATGGTGTTCTTGTTGTCGGTCATCGGGATTCCGTCTCAGGCTTTCCTGCCGCTGTGCTCTTTCGCGCGCCCCGCGATAGTCGCGTTCCGTTCTTTCGCGATGCGTCTTTAGGCGAACCGCTTTTGAGCGATCCATCATGGGCACGCCGCAAGGCCCGTTCGAAGTCCTGTGTCATGCGCTCGAATGGCAAGCTCAGCGCCGCCTGCCGCCCGACTAGCACATAATCATAGCCGCCGTGCATGCGGCCTTCGCCGAAAAGGCGGACCATTTCGCGCAGACGCCGGCGCACCCGGTTGCGCTCGACGGCATTGCCGACCTTGCGCGAGACGGTGAACCCAACCCGGGCCGGGCCGGAATTGCCGCGTTCGCGGGTCTGCAGCACAAAAGCGGCGGCCGGAACTTTGATCCCGGTCGCCGCTTTGAGAAAATCCGCCCGTTGCTTCAATTTTTGCATTTAAAGCAGCGTCGCGGCGGGAAAAAGCCGCCGTTTAGGCGCTGAGCCGCTTGCGTCCGCGGGCGCGCCGGGCCTGGACCACCTTGCGGCCGCCCGTGGTCTTCATGCGCGCGCGGAACCCGTGACGGCGCTTGCGCACAAGCTTGCTCGGTTGGTAGGTCCGCTTCACGTTCAAATCTCCGATAATCGCGCCGTGGGGACGGGGCAAAAGCCCCAAAAATCCGCCAAAACCCGAGCTTTGCCGGGGGTCAGCACTCGTGTGGGGCGGCTTATAAGGCAGCCATCCCGGCCCGTCAATGAGACCTGAGGGCGCTAAATCGGCCTTTTTCGGCATGCAGGCCGTCTAGCCATGTCACGCGGGAAAGGCCCGCGCTGCCCCACATATTTGCCACCCTTGCGGGCGAGTTTGGACGTCAGCCCGAAACCGGGGGCTAGCCGGCAGCCGGAGGGTGTTCGCCCTCATCGCGGCGCCTTCTGTCCTCTATAATTGTTTGTCATGCAGTCAGCCGAGACATCTGGGATCACCGGCTCCGAGCCTTCGCCTGAGGCGGCAGGCCGGGCCGCGCAATGGTGGACGCGGCTGCGCGTGGGGCTGTCCGGCAAGCTCCTGATGCTGACCATCGTCTTCGTGCTGGTGGCCGAAATTCTCATTTACGTGCCGCTGATCGCCAACTTCCGCATCAACTGGCTCAATGATCGTTTGGCCGCGGCGCACACCGCGGCGCTCGTGCTCGATGCCGCGCCGAGCGGCATGGTGCCGGAAAGTCTCGCCAAGCAGATTTTGGATTCGATCGGCGCTCGCGCCGTGGCCGCCAAGATGGGCGACCAGCGCCGTCTGCTTGCTTCCGCCGAACTGCCATCGTCGGTCACCGACGACATCGACATGCGCAACTTGACCTGGTGGCGTTCCATCAAGGAGGCTTTCGAAGTTCTTCTGTTCTGCCACGCCAACGACGTCATGCGCGTGATAGGGCCGGCGCCGATGGCCAAGGGCCAGTTCATCGAGATCATTCTCGACGAGGCGCCGCTGTACAAGGCGATGTTGAGCTTCTCGGTCACCATTCTCGTGGTGTCGCTGGCGATCTCGGCCTTCACCGCGATGCTGGTGTTCCTGGCACTGCATTATCTGCTGGTGCGGCCGATGGGGCGTCTCACCGCGAACATGGTGGCGTTCCGCGCCGACCCGGAAAATCCGACGCGCGTCATCCGGCGGTCCGGCCGCAACGACGAGATCGGTACTGCCGAGGAAGAACTCGCCGCGATGCAGACTGAACTCGCTTCGATGCTGCATCAGAAGAACCGCCTGGCCTCGCTCGGTCTCGCCGTCGCCAAGATCAACCACGATCTGCGCAATCTGCTCGCGTCGGCGCAACTGTTCTCGGATCAGCTCACGAGCCTGCCCGATCCGAAGGTGCAGCGCTTTGCGCCGAAACTGATGAATGCGCTTCAGCGCGCCATTGCATTGTGCCAGTCGACCTTGTCCTACGGCCGGGCCCAGGAAGCCGCGCCCGACCGCCGCACAATCGCGGTCGAGCCGCTGCTGGAGGACGTGCGCGAGGCGCTCGGCCTGACCATCGAAGTCCCTATCCGCTGGATCGTTTCGGTCGAGCGCGGGCTGACCATGGAAGCCGACGCCGATCAGATGTTCCGCGTCGTCGTCAATCTGGCGCGGAATGCCGTGCAGGCGCTGGAATCCCACGGCGCCCGCGATCCGGCGCGCGACCAGATCCGCATCACCGGCCGCCGCGAAGGCGGCGTGGTCGCGATCGAGATATCCGACACCGGGCCCGGTATTCCCGAGAAGGCTCGAAAAAACCTCTATCAGGCCTTCCAGGGTTCGACCCGGCCGGGCGGGTCGGGGCTCGGGCTCGCCATCGCGGCCGAGCTGGTGCGGGCCCATGGCGGTGACATCCTGCTGGTCGAGGGCACCATGGGCGCGACCTTCCGCATCACCATTCCGGACGGGGAAATCGACCTGTCCACGCGCGGGGGCTTGCGCAGCCGCGCCTCCTGAGGCCGGGCCGGCCGCCGGAGCGGATTTCGTTAACGTCCGGCGCCTTAAAGAGAATTTTCTAGACTTGCCAAGGGGGGGGCAAGGCGATAGCTATCCCCCGCCGCTTCATGACCGAGGGTCATGTTTCCGGCGGCATCAGCGCCCGTAGCTCAGCTGGATAGAGCACCAGACTACGAATCTGGGG
>JAEZEY010000069.1 GCA_023432845.1 Pseudomonadota bacterium | reverse complement strand
ACCGAGTGCCGCCGATTTGAAGTTCCTGCACCGTCTGCCGCGAAATCGTCCAGGGACTTCAAATCGATAAGCGGCACTAGAATCATATACTTGCTAGTGCCCCTTCGTTTCCGAAGTTCGTGTCAGAGGGTGCTGCCATGTATCACGAACTTCGGAAACGGGCACTAGCGCCGTTTCGAAACCCGCCGGGGCCGCAGAGGCACCACATCCGGACCTGATTTATGCCGGACCGGCGGCTTGACCAGATCCTTTGGCAATTTTTCGGCAATGCCGAAAAGGCGCTCGCGGCGCCGCATCTCATCCCAGACCTGGTCCGGGGTCACGCCGGCATGGCCCCAGAGAACCACGAGATTATAGAGCAAATCGGCGCTTTCGAGGACCACCGCCTCGGGTTGCCCGTCCAGGGCGTCGATCACGACCTCAATGGCTTCCTCGGCCAGTTTCTTGGCCATTTTGGCGCGTCCGGCTTTCAGCAGCTTGGCGGTGCGCGATTTGGCCGGATCGGCGGTCCGGGCGGCCAGAACGGCGCTGTGCAGGCGTGAAATCGAATCGGCCATGGCGCACCATAGCCGATCCGACCAAAAAGGCGGTTAATGCGCGGCCCGCGACGACCGCTCCGGCGGGCTGTTTGGACGGCAGGATTGATCCTGCCACCGCCGGAGCTGTTTCGACCCACCGACCATGCTAGCGGCCGTAGGGATCGGCATTCAGCGGGTCGTTGCCGACCGGCAGGTTGTTCGGCAGCAGGCCGTGGCGATTGACCGGCGCGGGGTAGGTCCGAGTGCCATAATAGCCGCGGTTGCCATGATAGACGCGGTTGCCACGATAGCCGTGATGGCGATTGTAGCGATAGTGCGGAGCGTAGCCGTATCCCCGATGATAATACCGGTCACGCTGCGACTCCTGGATCGCAAGCCCGATCATGGCACCGGCGATGCCAGCAAAAGCCGCTGCAGCGGCGGCGTTGTTGCCGCGATGGCGCTTCTTCTTCTTGGAAGCGACCTCGATCAGTTGGCCGTCGTTGGCGGCGCTTTGATGAACCGCCGGCAACGCCGCGGCCGGCGCGGCCGAAGCGGCGTTGATACCGAACGAACTCACCGCCATGACGGCGGCCAGAGTCGCGGCGATCGGAATTCTGACGCGCATGTTTCTAACTCCCTGCGTTCCTGCGTCCTAAATCATTCAACGGACGAGGACCTGCAAACCTGTGCGCTACACATAGGCGTCAATGGGATCGGCGCCACATGGCGGCTTGCGATTTCCGCCAAGTATACGCAATCGCTTGCTTATTCACCTTCGGCCAGCAGCGTCGCATTGCCGCCGGACGCGGCGGTATTCACGGTCACAACCTGTTCCAACGCAAATCGGGCGAGATAGTTCGGGCCGCCAGCCTTCGGTCCGGTGCCGGACAGGCCGTTGCCGCCGAAGGGCTGCGAACCCACGACCGCGCCGATCATGTTGCGGTTGATGTAGACATTGCCATTGGTCAGTTGGTTCGCGATCCGGGCAATCGCCGCATCGATGCGCGAATGGACGCCCAAGGTCAGGCCGTAGCCGTTGCCGGAGATGTCGGCGAGCAGCGCGTCGAGTTCGTCGGCGCGCCAGCGCACGACATGCAGCACCGGCCCGAACACTTCCTCTTTCAGGTCGCGGGCACGATCGAGTTCGACGATTGCCGGCGCGACGAAGGTGCCTGCTGCGGCGACGTCCTCGCCGCGGAAGCGCAGCGCACCATGTGACGCCATATCGGCGATCCAGCGGTCGAGCTTGTCCTTGGCGTCGGCATCGATCACCGGCCCGACATGGATGGCGAGATCCCGCGGATCGCCGATCTTCAATTCCCGCGCCGCGCCCTCGATCATCTCGAGCATGCGGTCGGCGACGTCGTCCTGCACGCATAGCAGCCGCAGCGCCGAGCAACGCTGGCCTGCGGAGCGGAAGGCCGACGTCACCACATCGTCGGTCACCTGTTCGGGCAGCGCGGTGGCATCGACGATCATCGCGTTGATGCCGCCCGTCTCGGCGATCAGCGGCACGATCGGCCCGTCCTTGGCCGCCAGCGTGCGGTTGATGAGCCGCGCAACTTCGGTCGAGCCGGTAAAGGCCACGCCTGCCACCGCCGCATGAGCCGTAAGCCACGCGCCGACCTTGCCGTCACCCGGCGCCAGGTGCAGCGCAGTCGCCGGAACGCCGGCCTGATGCAGCAACTTCACGGTCTCGAAGGCGATCAGCGGCGTCTGCTCGGCCGGCTTGGCGACTACGCTGTTGCCGGCGACGAGCGCGGCGGCGATCTGTCCCGTGAAGATGGCGAGCGGAAAATTCCACGGACTGATGCAGATAAAGACGCCGCGGCCGCGGTGGCGCAACTGATTGCTCTCGCCGGTCGGACCCGGCAGTATCTGCGGCGCGAAATCGCGCAACGCTCGCGCCGCATAATAGCGGCAGAAATCCGCGGCCTCACGCACTTCCGACACGCAGTCGTCGATGGTCTTGCCGCCTTCGCTTTGAAGCAGGGCGATCAGCCGGCCGCGATTGGCTTCGATCAGATCGCCGGCGCGTTCGAGCGCCGCGGCGCGGCTTTCAACGCTGGCCGCGCTCCATGAAGGAAAGCCTGCGTCAGCGGCCGCCATCATGGCCGTGACGATGGCTTCGTCGCATTCGATGACATGCCCGATGACAGCGCCGTCGATCGGCGACTCCACATCGCGGCTTTTGCCTTCGACAGCGACGCCATCGATCAGCGGCGCAGCCTCGACCGCGGCGGGCGCCTTGGCGATCTCGGCCCGCAGCGCGGCGAGCGACGCGGCATGGCCGAATTCGACTCCGGCGGAATTCTTCCGTTCCGGCGCTAACAGATCGCGCGGCAAGGGGATATGCGAATGCCGCGCATGGACCGGATCGGCGATCCAGGCCTGCGGACGCTTGAGAATATCGGAGACCGGCACGTCGGGATCGGCGGCAACCGAGACGAATGACGAGTTTGCGCCGTTTTCGAGCAGGCGCCGCACCAGATAGGCCAGCAAATCGGCATAGCCACCGACCGGCGCATAGGTCCTGCAGGCAAGCTCCGCCTGCTCGGCCAACAACGCACCGTAAAGGGCATCGCCCATGCCGTGCAGACGCTGGAATTCGAAGCCGCCAGTGCCGCCGGCGTCTTCCAGCACACTGGCGATGGTCAACGCGTTATGCGTGGCGAACTGCGGATAGATGCGTGGCCGCAGGCCGAGCAGTTTGCGCGCGCACTCGCCGTAGCTCAGATCGGTCATCGCCTTGCGCGTGAACACCGGATAGTCGGGAAGGCCCCGCTCCTGCGCGCGCTTGATCTCGGTGTCCCAATAGGCGCCCTTGACCAGCCGCACCATCAGCCGGCGGTCGAGCGTCTGCGCCAGCTCGGCGATCCAGTCGATGACTTCAGGCGCGCGCTTCTGATAGGCCTGAATGGCCAGACCGAAGCCGTCCCAGCCAGCAAGCGAGGGATCGCGCAAGGTTGCTTCGATCACGTCGAGCGACAATTCGAGCCGGTCGGCTTCCTCGGCATCGACGGTGAAATTGAGATCGTGGCCTTTGGCCCGGCGCGCGAGATCGAGCAGACGCGGCGGCAACTCGGCCATGATGCGCTCGCGCGACAGCGCCTCATAGCGCGGATGCAGCGCCGACAGCTTGACCGAAATGCCCGGCCGCCGCGGCAGGGCGTCGTTGCCGGCGGATTGACCGATGGCGTCGATGGCCTTCGCGTAAGAATCGAAATAACGCGCCGCATCTTCCGCGGTGCGCGCGCCCTCCCCCAGCATGTCGAAGGAATAAAGATACTGCCGGGCGTCGTCGGCGCGATCGAGCGCCGCCTCAATGGTCTGGCCGAGCACGAAATGTGAGCCGAGGAGCTTCATCGCCTGACGGGTCGCGGTGCGCACCGCCGGCAGACCGACACGCTTGACCAGCATATCGACAATGCCTTCCGGCGTTTCGCCCGGCGCGATGACCCGCGCCGTGGTCGCCAGCGCCCAGGCCGACGCCGACACCAGCAGGGTGCCGGAACGTCGATCGCCATGATTCCAGTCGCCACCCTTGAGCTTGTCCTCGATCAGGCGGTCGGCGGTGGCCCCGTCCGGGATGCGGAGCAAGGCCTCGGCCAGCACCATCAACGCCAGACCTTCCTTGGTCGACAGCGCATAAGCGTGGAGAAAGTCCTCGACCCCACCGAGACCGCCGACCTGCGCTCGGATCGCCTCGATCAGCCGGGTCGCCTGTGAGTCGATCCGCGCTTCGGCCGCGACATCTCGATCTGCCGCCGCCAGCAGACGAGCGGCGATGGCTTCATCCGGCGGGGCAAAGTCCGCACGAAACGGCGAAATGGCGGGCGATGGCTGGTCGGGCATGGCAGGGGCCTGATTTTTCTGATCCGTATGCTATATTTTCTAGTGATACTATTTGCTTTCTCGGATAACATTTGGTGTTTTTCACTAGCATAGCGACAAGAACAGTGATTTCAGAAATCGACAAAATCGACCGCCGCCTACTCGCCGAATTGCAGCGCGACGGCCGGATTGCGGTCGTCGCGCTGGCCGAGAAGCTGGGGCTGTCCCCGACCGCCACGACCGAGCGGCTGCGACGGCTGACGCGCGACGGGTACATCCTTGGCTATTCCGCGCGGCTCAATCCCGAAAAGCTCGACCGCGGCCTGCTGGTCTTCATCGAGGTCAAGCTCGACCGTACCACGCCGGACGTGTTCGACCGCTTCGCCCAGGCGGTCGTCCGCGCGCCTGAAGTCCTCGAGTGCCACATGGTGGCCGGCGGCTTCGACTACCTGGTCAAGACCCGGGTCGCCGACATGAACGCCTATCGCCGCTTCCTCGGCGACGTGCTGCTGGCTCTGCCCGGCGTGCGCGAGACCCACACCTACGCCGTCATGGAAGAGATCAAGAGCTCGACGGCTCTGCCGATCTGAGTGTGTAGAGGGTAACTTCGTCGCAGGCGATAAATCGCCCAGGCGGTGCCTTGCTCTTTGCCACGGCATGCTCTTTGCTAGGCAGTGCCCAGAAAACTGGCCGAGATCGCATCGCCGGGTGCGTGGGCCGTCATCAAAGAGGATGCTTCCATGCGCGCTTTCTGTGCCGGCCGGCCGGCAAAAACCCTCAAGCTGGCAAAACTGGCGACGGGCCTGGTGCTTGCCGCCGCGGTCACGGCCGGAGCCGGATCGCTCCCGGCCACTGCGCAGGAAACGATCATCAAGTTCAGCCTGGACTTCAAATTCGAGGGACCGTCGGCGCCATTCCTGGTGCCGCTCGACAAGGGTTACTACAAGGCCGAAGGCCTCAACGTGACCATCGACAGCGCCGCCGGCTCGCTGGAGCCGATCACGCGCGTCGCATCCGGCACCTATGATATGGGTTTCGGCGACATCAACTCGCTGATCAAATTCCGCGACGCCAATCCGGGCACGCCGATCAAGGCCGTGTTCATGGTTTACAACAAGCCGCCCTTCGCGGTGGTCAGTCGCAAGAGCCGCGGCGTGTCCAAGCCGAAGGATCTCGAAGGCAAGAAGCTGGGCGCCCCGGCGCCGGACGGCGCCTATGCGCAATGGCCGATTTTCGTCGAGGCCAACGGTATCGACGCTTCCAAGGTGACCATCGAGAACGTCGGCTTCCCGGTGCGCGAGCCGATGCTCGCTGCCGGTCAGGTCGACGCCATCACCGGCTTCTCGTTCTCTTCCTACATCAATCTCAAGGACCGCGGCGTCGCCGTCGACGATATCACGGTGCTGCTGATGGCCGATTACGGCGTCAACCTTTACGGCAACGCCATCATCGTCAATCCGAAGTTCGCCGCCGAACATCCGAACGCGGTGAAGGGTTTCCTCAAGGCCTTCGTCAAGGGTCTGAAGGAAACCGTCAAGGATCCATCGACGGCGGTCGATTCGGTACTCAAGCGCAACGACGTCGCCAAGAAGCCGACCGAGCTCGAGCGTCTCAAAATGGCGCTCAAGGACAACATCGTCACCGCCGAGACCAAGGCCAACGGTTATGGCGGCGTCGATGCCGCGCGCTTTGCCAAGGCGATCGACCAGATCGGCCTGACCTACAAGTGGAAGGGCACGAAGCCGACGATGGCCGACGTCTTCGACGCCTCGTACCTGCCGCCGGAGGCGGACCGCAAGTTCTGACGGGATAGCGGTCATGTCCGCTTTCGTCTCGCTGCGCCATGTGAACCACGCCTATGGCGCGGCCACGGCGCTCGCTGTCGAAGACCTGTCGATCGAGGTCGGCGAAGGCGAGTTCGCCGCGGTGGTTGGCCCTTCGGGCTGCGGCAAGTCCACGCTGATGAAGCTCGCAACCGGTCTTCAGTTTCCGCAAAGCGGAACGGTGACCGTCGCGGGTGAGCGCGTCACCAAGCCGGTCAAGATCGCCGGCATGGCGTTCCAGGCGCCGACCTTGCTGCCCTGGCGCTCGACACTGGACAACCTGCTGTTGCCGCTTGAGATCGTCGAGCCGCATCGCAGTGAAATGCGCCGCCGCAAGGTCGAGTTCGCGGCGCGCGCCAAGAATCTCCTCGCCTCGGTCGGCCTGCGCGATCAGGGCGACAAGTTCCCTTGGGAGCTTTCCGGCGGGATGCAGCAGCGCGCCTCATTGTGCCGGGCGCTGATCCACGAGCCGCAGCTTCTGATGCTCGACGAGCCGTTCGGCGCGCTAGATGCCTTCACCCGCGAAGAATTGTGGTGCGTCATTCGCGATCTCCATGCCTCGAGCAAGATCACGGTCATCCTGGTGACGCACGACCTGCGCGAAGCGGTGTTTCTCGCCGACCGCGTTTTCGTGATGTCGTCGCGGCCCGGCCGCGTGATCGAGGAACGCAAGATCGAACTGCCGCGGCCCCGCGACCTGGAAGTGACATTCACGCCGGAATTTCAGGACATCGTCCACGAATTGCGGGCGCATATCGTCAAGGCGCGGCAATGACGCCCAAGCGCAACGATCTCCTCATCCAGGCCTCGCCCTGGCTGTTCACCATCGCGCTGTTCGTCGTGTGGGAAGCGGCGGTGCACATCTTCAGGATTCCGACCTTCTTCCTGCCGCCGCCGAGCCTCATCGCGCTGGCCTTCGTGGAGTTCTGGGGCCCGATCGCACGCAATTCGTGGATCACACTGCAGACCACCATGATCGGCTTCGGTCTTGCCGTCGGCTTCGGCTTATTGCTCGGCTTGGTGGTCGGCTGGTCGCGCGCGATCTATGCCGGGCTTTACCCGCTGATGATCGGCTTCAACGCCATTCCCAAGGTGGCGCTGGTGCCGATCCTGGTGCTGTGGTTCGGCATCGGCTTCATTCCGGCAGTGCTCACCGCCTTCCTGATCTCGTTCTTCCCGATCGTGGTCAATGTCGCCACCGGCCTTGCCACCATCGAGCCCGAACTCGAGGACGTGCTGAAGGCGTTAGGAGCCTCGAAGCTCGACATCATGCGCAAGGTGGGCATCCCGCGCACGCTGCCTTACTTCTTCGGCTCGATGAAAGTGGCGATCACGCTCGCCTTCGTCGGCTCGGTGATTTCGGAAACCGTCGCCTCGAACTACGGCATCGGTAACCTGATGCTGCAGGCGCAGGCGCAGTTCCAGGTGCCGCTGATCTTTGCCGGCCTCGTCGCGCTGGCGATCGAGGGCATCGCCATGTATGCGGTGATGGCGCTGCTGGAGAAACGCATGACCGGCTGGGCGCAGCGCTCGGGGTTCGGCCAGAACTGAACCGCACGACAGGCGAGAAGAAACAATAGCGGATCAAGAGTCCGCCTGCGCATTTCAATGTGGTCGCCAAGAACTCGCGTTCAGGCGGCAGTATCCTTGCCATTGAAAAGCCCGGTCACACCCATGGGCGTGACCGGCATGCGTTTGCTCATCGTGGCAGCAATATCGCCGGCCAGTTGCTCATAAATTTCGCGTGGTCCGCCCTCGCGAACATAGATACCGCCATAGGCATGATGGAGCGCCGGCAATGGCAGGTCGTCGCCGATGATCATGCCGCCATCGATGGCGCGGCGACGGGTAATCGGCATGACACCAAGGCCGGCTGCCACGGCACCCGACAGGCTGACCATAATCGGCCCGGTGAAGACCTCTTCCCATTCGAGGCCAGCGCCTCGCAAAGCGCCGACCGCGGCGCGATGATAGACGCTGGGCTCGCCGTAGGACACCAGCGGCACCGTCTCGCCCGGCTCCAGCCGCATGTCGGCACCGCGCACCCAGACCAGCGGCGCCGGCCAAACCTCATGGGCGTCGCGCGGCTCGCCGTTCGACAAGCCGACGAACAGGTCGATCTCGCCATCGCGAAGCTGTCGCATCAGCGGCTCGCTGTACCCGGCGCTGACGTTGAAACGCACGGCTGGGTAACGGGCGCGGAATCTCGCCAGGATTCCCGGCAACAGCGTCACGGTGTAGTCGCTCGACGTGCCGATGCGGATGACAAGCTCCGGCCGACGGCTGCCGCCGAGATGAACAATCTGGTCGTTGATCGACAATAACCGTCGCGCATAGCTGATGACGACCTCGCCGTGCGGCGTCAGGCTGACGCCCTGCACCGTCCGATCGAAAATCTCGTCGCCGAGCATCGACTGCAGCCGTTTGATTTGCGCGCTTACGGCCGGCTGCGTCACGCCCAACGAATTGGCCGCCTTGGTGAAACTGCGATTGTCGACCACCGCCACGAACGTACGCAGCAGGTCGGTCGGAATGTTCGTCATGGTGCTGTCCCCCCTTAGCGCCCGCGTCACAATCGAACCGTCCTGGTCCTCGAAAAATCTAACACGCCTAGTAGATGGTTCAATTTCTCACTCATAATGGGTTGTGACGCCCCTCAGGTTGCATCGGTACAACGGCACACAATGGTAGCGATGCACCGCGCACGGGACACGGCTGCGCTTGGCACGGAAGCGGTCGGATATTTATAAGTTTAGTGCGCTACTTAATGCGCTCGAGAATGCTCACGTAATTGGCGACGGCGGCACCGCCCATATTGAAGATGCCGCCGATCTCGGCGTCGCGGACCTGGATGTCGCCCGCGGTCCCCGTCAGTTGCATGGCGGTAAGCGCATGCATCGAGACACCGGTGGCACCGATCGGATGTCCCTTGGCCTTCAGGCCTCCTGACGGATTGACCGGCAGTCTGCCGTCCTTCTGCGTCCAGCCTTCTTTCACGGCGCGGGCGCCTTCGCCCTCCGGCGTAAGGCCCATTGCTTCGTATTCGATGAGTTCCGCAATCGTGAAGCAGTCGTGGGTCTCGACGAAGGACAGATCGTCGAGGGTGAGGCCCGACTTGGCCAGCGCGCGCTGCCAGCCGAGCGCGCAACCCTCGAATTTGAGAATGTCGCGCTTGGCGAGCGGCAGGAAGTCCTGCACATGCTCGGCGGCGCGGAAGGCGACCGCCTTCTTCATCCTGAGCGCCGTCTCGATATCCGTCAGCACCACCGCGGCGGCACCGTCCGAGACCAGCGAGCAATCGGTGCGCTTCAGAGGACCGGCGACGAACGGGTTCTTCTCGCTTTCGTTGCGGCAGAAGTCGTAACCCAGGTCCTTGCGCATCTGCGCATAAGGATTGCCGACGCCGTTCTTGTGGTTCTTGGCGGCGATCATGGCGAGCGCATCCGACTGATCGCCGTACTTCTGGAAATAGAGTCCGGCGATCTTGCCGAACACGCCGGCGAATCCGCCTTCGATGTCGGCTTCGTCGCGCACATAGGACGCCTTGAGCAGGTTCTTGCCGATCTCGGCTGCGGGTGTCGTCGTCATCTGTTCGACGCCGACCGCGAGCACGACGCGCGCCGCCTTGGCGTCGATCGCCTTGATGCCCTGGTGCACTGCTGCCGACCCGGTGGCGCACGCATTTTCCACGCGTAGCGCGCGCTTGAAGCGCAGGTCGGGGGAGGCCTGCAGCACCAGCGAGGCGGTAAAGTCCTGGGGCGAGAAGCCCGCATTGAAATGCCCCAGCACGATCTCATCGACGTCGCGGGCTTCGATCCCCGCATCGGCCAGGGCCTCGGTCGCGACCTTGACGATCAGGCTCTCGACGGACTCGCCCGACAGTTTACCGAAGGGGCTATGGGCCCAGCCGACGATTGCCGCAGTCATTGCTATCTCCCGGAATACATTACCCGACTTGGCTTACCGGCCTTGGATCGCCCAAATTGGGGCGCTGCCGAACTTTGGTCGCATTAACCGGCGAAGGAAAGCCGTTTCGTGATTGACCATAAGCTCAAGAGCAGGCCCGGCCGGCTTTGCCTCGCACCACCGGGTTAGATACCCTAGAAATACAGTTCGCGGAACCCGCGATTCTACCGGGTTCCATATTCGGCCAACACTGCCCGACCGGATTGCAACCTTGCCGTTTTCAAGCCTCCGCCGCCTCATTCTTCCGGTGCTCGCCGCGGCCGTGCTCGCCACGGCGGCGCCGGGCCGCGTGCAGGCCGAGGCGTTCCTGCTGATCGAGGCCTCGACCGGCAAGGTGCTGCACGCCGAGAACGCGACCTATCCGTGGTATCCGGCTTCCGTCACCAAGCTGATGACGCTCTACACGACGCTGAAGGCCATCAAGGACAGGAAGCTCGGCTACGACACGCTGCTGACGGTCTCCAAGAACGCAGTGGCGCAGCAGCCGACCAAGATGGGCTTCAAAGTCGGCACGACCGTTACGGTCGATAACGCGCTCAAGATGCTGATGGTGAAATCGGCCAACGATGTCGCCGTCACCATCGCCGAAGGCGTCGGCGGCTCGCTCGAGGGCTTCGCCGACATGATGAATGCCAATGCGCGCCGCCTCGGCATGACGCAATCGCATTTCATCAATCCAAACGGCCTGCCGGCCGAGAACCATGTGTCGTCGGCGCGCGATCTCGCCATTCTCGCCCGCGCGCTGATCATGGAGTTTCCGCAGGACGACGCTTATCTCCATGTGCATGCCATCCGCTACGGCAACCGCGTCATGCGCAACTACAACAACCTGCTCGATCGCTATCCCGGCGCCGACGGCATGAAAACCGGCTTCATCTGCGCTTCGGGCTACAATCTCGTTGCCTCGGCAACGCGCAACGGCCGCCGTCTGATCGCTGTCGTGCTCGGCTCCTATTCCGGCGCCACGCGTGCGCAGAAAGCGGCGCAGCTTCTCGAGCGCGGCTTTGACAGTGGCGGCCTGTCGTGGCTGACGCCGCAACTCGGCACCGTGGAAAAACTGGCGCCGATCGACGCCGCGCCGCCCAACCTGCGCGAAGAGATGTGCGGCGGCCATCGGCGCAAGCCGCCATCGGAAGACAACCAGGAAGAAGAGGCCGCCAGCGCCGAAGCCTCGAACGTCCCCGGCGGCGGTCCGGCTTTCATGCTGTCGAATCTGAGGCCGGCCGCCGGCAAATATGTGCTCGGCCCACCGGTGGAAACCGTGCCGCCGGTCGTCGTCTTCACCGGCCCGGCCAATAACCCCGATCCGGTGGTGGCCACGGGCGGCCCAACGAAGAAGAAAAAGAAGGCCGCCACCAAACCGAAGGGCGAAGGCGCGTCGGGCAACAAGCCCAAGAGCTCAAACAATTCGGCCAAACAGCAGGCCAAGCCGAAAGTGTCGTCGGCCACGCGATGAGCGATATTGAACATGCCCCGACGACGGCGAGCGCGCGGCGCGCGCCTCCCGAGCCGATCCCGCTGTCGCTGCTGACCGGCTTTCTCGGCGCCGGCAAGACCACCTTGCTCAACCGGCTCCTGAAGGATCCGGCGCTCGCCAACACCGCCGTCATCATCAACGAGTTCGGCGAAGTCGGCCTCGATCACCTGCTGGTCGATTACATCGACGACAACACCGTGCTGCTGCAATCGGGTTGCCTGTGCTGCACGATGCGCGGCGATCTCGTGGACGCGCTGGAAAAGCTGTTGCGCGACCTCGACAATGGCCGCGTCAAATTCTCGCGGGTTCTGCTGGAGACCACCGGTCTCGCCGATCCTGCGCCGGTGCTGCACACCGCGATGGTGCATCCCTATCTGGTCAAGCGATTCCGGCTCGACGGTGTCATCACCGTGGTCGACGCCGTCAACGGCGACCGGACGCTGAACGAGCATTCCGAGGCCGTGAAGCAGGCGGCAGTCGCCGACCGGATCGTTTTGTCGAAATCCGATATCGCCAAACCGACCGAGGCGCAGGCGCTGATCGAACGCCTGAAGGCGCTCAACCCGGCGGCCGCGATCCTCGACGCCGCCCAGGGCGAGGCCACCGCCGACAAGCTCCTCAATTGCGGTCTTTACAATCCATCACGGAAAATCCCGGATGTCGGCAAGTGGCTGGCGGCGGAAGCCTATGAGGCCGGCCACGGCGACGACCACGGTCATGGTCACCATCATCACGGCCACCACCATCACGACATCAACCGGCACGACGAGCACATCGGCTCCTTCGTGCTGCGCACCGACCGGCCGATCCCGGCGGGAACGCTCGACATGTTCTTCGAACTTTTGCTCGCAACCCACGGCGCGCAGATTCTGCGTCTCAAGGGCATCGTCAAGGTGGCCGAGCACCCGGACGCCCCGCTGGTCGTCCACGGGGTGCAACACGTGCTGCATCCGCCGGCGCGGCTGCCGCGCTGGCCTGATGACGACCATACGACACGGCTCGTCTTGATCACCCGCGATCTGCCGCAGCGCAAAGTGAGCGACCTGTTTGACGCTTTTATCGGCGTACCGAAATCCGATCAGCCTGACCGCGCCGCCCTGGCCGACAATCCGCTGGTGCCGTTTGGTGGCCGCTAACGGGTCGGAAACCGTGCGCTATTGCGCCCCCTTGCGCCTCAACTCGACTCGTTTGATGCTGCGGTAAGCCGCCTGCGACAATGGCGGCAGCCGAGGGGACGCATCATGGAACGGATTTGGCTGCGCAACTATCCGCCAGGGGTGCCAGCCGAGATCGACCCTAGCCGGTATCCGTCACTCGTCGCGATGTTCGAGGAGAGCTTCAAGGCTTATTCCAACGACACGGCGTTCGTGTGCATGGACAAGGGCCTGAGTTATCGCGAGCTTGAGGAAACGTCGCGGGCCTTCGCTGCCTACCTGCAAAGCCTCGGGCTCAAGCGCGGCAGCCGCATCGCCATCATGATGCCGAACATCCTGCAGTGCCCGATCGCTGTGACGGGTGCCCTGCGCGCCGGCATGATCGTGGTCAACGTCAATCCGCTGTACAAGGCGCGGGAACTCGAATTCCAGCTGCGCGATTCCGGCGCCGAGGTCATCGTCGTCCTGGAGAACTTCGCCTCGGTGCTGCAGCTTGCCATGGCGAATACCAACGTTAAGCACGTGATTATCGCCAGCATGGGCGAAATGCTCGGCCCGATCAAAGGCGCCGTTGTCAATCTCGTGGTGCGTCACGTCAAGAAAATGGTGCCGCCGCACGATCTGCCGGACGCCCCCACCTTCAAGGAGGCGATAGCCAAGGGTCGTCGGCTGCCGTTCACGCGACCCGAGCTCGGGCCCGATGACATTGCCTTCTTGCAATATACCGGTGGCACCACGGGCGTGGCCAAGGGCGCGACCCTGTTGCATCGCAATCTCGTCGCCAACATGTTGCAGGTCGATGCCTGGTACCAGCCGATGGTGGCCCTGCCGCCGCCGATCGACAAGCTGACGATCGTCACCGCTCTGCCACTTTATCACATCTTCGCGCTCACGGCCTGTTTCCTTTTCGGCATGCGCAAGGGCGCGATGTGCCTGCTCATTCCCAATCCGCGCGACATTCCGGGTTTGATCAAGGAACTGAAGAAATACAAGGTGAACTCGCTGCCGGCCGTGAACACGCTGTTCAACGCGCTCATGCATCATCCCGACTTCAAGTCGATCGACTGGAGCATGCTCAAATGCGCCATCGGCGGCGGCATGGCGGTGCAGCGGCAAGTCGCCGAGCAGTGGATGAAGGCGACCGGACGGCCGATCATCGAAGGCTACGGTCTGTCGGAGACGGCACCGGTCCTGACCTGCAACCGCGGCGACATCACCGAGTTCACCGGCACCATCGGCTATCCGGTGCCGTCGACCGACATATCGATCCGCGACGACGCCGGCAATGAGCTGCCGCTCGGCGAGGCTGGCGAGATCTGCGCGCGCGGGCCACAGGTGATGCCCGGCTACTGGAATCGGTCGGATGAAACGAAGCTGGTGATGACCAGCGACGGCTTCTTCCGCACCGGCGATATCGGCACCATGGATTCCGACGGGCGCGTCAAGATCGTCGACCGCAAGAAGGACATGATCTCGGTATCGGGCTTCAAAGTGTTCCCGAACGAGGTCGAGGATCTGGCGATGAGACAAGGCGAACTGGTGGAATGCGCCGTAGTCGGGGTGCCGGACGAGAATTCCGGCGAGGCGGTCAAGCTGTTCGCCGTGAAGAAGACGGAGGACCTGACCGAGCAGGACCTGCGCAGATACCTTGCCGAAAAGCTCGCCGCCTACAAGGTACCGAAGCACATCGAATTCCGCGCCGAACTGCCGAAGACCAATGTCGGCAAGATCCTGCGCCGCGCCTTGCGGGACGGGGAATAGCGCATTATTCCGAGCGGCCAATCCTCGCCGGGGATTTGATCCTTCCTCAAGATCATGCGCAGGCAACATGAGTGCGTCACAACTCGCCACCGCCTCTGAAGTCGTTTCGTTCTGGCGCAAGGCCGGGCCGGAGGCCTGGTTCAAGAAGGACGAGGCGTTCGACGCCCGCATTCGCGAGCGCTTTCTGCCGACCTATGAAGCCGCCGCCGACGGCAAGCTGTCGTCATGGGAAAATCAGGCTGAAGGCGCGCTGGCGCTGCTGATCCTGCTCGACCAGTTTCCGCGCAACATGTTCCGCGGCCAGCCGCGCATGTTCGAGACCGACTCCATGGCGCGGGCGATCGCCGCTGGCGCGCTGGTGCGCGGTTTCGATGCCGAGATGCCGAGCGACATGCGCTCTTTCTTCTATCTGCCGTTCGAGCACTCCGAGAGCCTGAAGGATCAGGAGCGCTCGGTCGCCCTGTTCAAGGCGACCGGCGATGCCGAGCTGCTCAAATGGGCCGAGATCCACGCCGACATCATCCGCCGCTTCGGCCGCTTCCCGCATCGTAACGCCGTGCTCGGACGCGTGACGACACCCGAGGAGCAGGCCTTTCTCGACGACGAAGCGAGTTTCAAGGGGTAAACCAAAATCGTCATGGCCGGGCTTGTCCCGGCCATCCACGCCTTATTCCCGGAAAAGACGTGGATGCCCGGCACAGGGCCGGGCATGACGGAGAACAAGGCAGGGTCCTCAATGCCCAGATTCCACGGCGTCTTTCCCTATCTCGTTTCGCCCATTGACGCCGAAGGCAACATCAAGACCGGCGTGCTGGCGAATTTGTGCGACGATCTCATTGCGGCCGGCGTGCATGGCCTGACGCCCCTCGGCTCGACCGGTGAGTTTGCCTACCTGTCGCGCGAGCAGCGCGAGACCGTTGTCAGGACAACAATCGAGACCACGGCCAGGCGCGTGCCGGTGATCGCTGGCGTCGCCTCGACCGCGACCGCCGATGCGGTCGATCAGGCGCGGCGCTATCAGGCGCTCGGCGCCGACGGCATTCTCGCGATCTGCGAAGCCTATTTCCCGCTCAAGGACGCGCAGGTCGAAAGCTATTTCCGCGCCATCGCCGACGCCGTCGATATACCGGTCGTCATCTACACCAACCCGAATTTCCAGCGCAGCGATCTCACCCTCGACATCATCGCGCGGCTGGCGACGCATCCGCGCATCGTTGCCATCAAGGATGCCTCGACCAACACCGGGCGGCTTCTGTCGATCATGAATCGCGCGCCGGGCATCGACGTGTTCTCAGCCTCGGCGCACATCCCTGCGGCGGTGATGATGATCGGCGGCCTGGGCTGGATGGCCGGCCCGGCCTGCGTCGTGCCGAGCCAAAGCGTCAGGCTCTACGAACTGTGCAAGGCAAAGAAGTGGGACGAGACCATGGCGCTGCAGCGCGAGCTGTGGCGCATCAACGAAGCCTTCGCCCGCTTCAATTTGGCCGCCTGCATCAAGGCCGGGCTGCAGATCCAGGGCTATGACGTCGGCGATCCGATACCGCCGCAGACGCCGCTGTCGGCCGAAGACCGCAAGATTGTCGAAGGTATTCT
This sequence comes from Pseudomonadota bacterium, assembly GCA_023432845.1. Lineage (GTDB taxonomy): Bacteria > Pseudomonadota > Alphaproteobacteria > Rhizobiales > Xanthobacteraceae > Pseudolabrys. Next base: position 90 of record JAEZEY010000069.1, on the reverse strand, counting down.
GGGGTCGTTGCCCTAGGGCTGCATCGCCTCTTCGTCATTCCGGGGCGGCGCGGAGCGGCCGACCCCGGATGCAGCCAATGACTCAGCCGG
>JAEZEY010000155.1 GCA_023432845.1 Pseudomonadota bacterium | reverse complement strand
GTTTTTGGTGGCGTAGATGCCGGCCTCGTCCCAGGCTTTTTGCCATTTGGGCTCGGCGGCGCGGGCGTTGTAACGCTCGGTTTTGCTCGAATCGGCGGTCATTTCCGGCTCTTTTCAGAAGCCGGGGTGGTCGCATGGAACGGGGCCGGGGGTCAACGGGCTGAAATAGGCCACGGCGCCTGAAATCGGCTACTCCGGGCCGTTGCGCCAGCGCAAACCTTTGCCACCCGAACCGGGCATAATGGTATTGCCATGAGCCAAACGGTTTTCCGCACCCGCGACCTGACCAAGGTCTATGTCACCGGCGCCATCGAGGTTCACGCCCTGCGCGGCGTCAATTTCGAGGCAACAGCCGGCGAGTTCGTGGTCCTGCTCGGGCCATCGGGCTCCGGCAAATCGACCTTCCTCAACATTATCGGCGGGCTCGACCGCGCCACGTCCGGCGAGGCCTGGTTCACCGACCATGAGCTAAGCCGCTTCAACGATCGCGAGTTGACGCTCTACCGCCGCGACCATGTCGGCTTCGTGTTCCAGTTCTACAATCTGGTGCCGAGCCTGACCGCCCGCGAGAACGTGGCGCTGGTCACCGAGATCGCCAACGATCCGATGCGGCCGGAGGAAGCGCTCGAGATCGTCGGCCTCAAGAACCGCATGGACCACTTCCCGGCGCAGCTATCCGGCGGCGAACAGCAGCGCGTGGCGATCGCCCGCGCCATCGCCAAGCGGCCGCAGGTGCTGCTGTGCGACGAGCCGACCGGCGCCCTCGACTCCAAGACCGGCGTGCTGGTGCTGGAAGCGCTGACGCAGGTCAACGCCCAGCTCGGCGCCACCACGCTGATCATCACCCACAACGTCGCCATTCAGGATATCGCGCACCGCGTCGTGCATTTCGGCGACGGTCGCATCGTTTCGTCCACTGTCATCGCCGAGCGCAAGCCGGCGTCGGCCATTAGCTGGTAGCAACCATGAGCGCGCTGCACATAAAGCTGCTGCGCGACCTGGTGCGGTTGTGGCCGCAGGCTTTGGCGATCGCTCTGGTGCTGGCGGCGGGCGCGGCAACGCTCATTCTCGGCATCGGCGCCTATCAGTCTCTCTCGGAAACGCGCACCGCCTATTACGAGCGCAACCGCTTCGCCGACGTGTTCGCCGACCTGACACGGGCGCCGAAGATCGTCGAGGACGAGATCGCGCGCATTCCGGGCGTGGCTTCGGTCGAAACCCGCATCGCCAAGGTCGCGCTGCTCGATTTGCCGACGGTGCCAGAGCCGGCATCGGCCATGTTCGTGTCCATTCCGGAGTTTCAGGAGCAGAAGCTCAATCTGCTCTATATGCGCAGCGGCCGGCTGCCGCTGCCGGCTGACGAGAATGAGGTCGTGGTCAGCGAACCTTTCGCCAAAGCCAATCGCTTCGACATCGGCTCGACCTTCGACGCTATTCTCAACGGCCGCAAACGCACGCTACGCGTCGTCGGCACCACATTGTCGCCGGAATTCATCTACTCGCTCGGACCGTACGGCCTGATCCCGGACGACCGGCGCTATGGCATCGTGTGGATGCGGGAAAAGGCGTTGGCCGCGGCCTATGATCTAACCGGCGCCTTCTCGAGCGTGCACTTGAAGATGACCAGTGCTGCCTCGGAGCCCGGAGCGATCGAGCGGCTCGATGGCATTCTCGCGCGCTATGGCGGGCTCGGCGCGCATGGCCGCCGCGACCAGACCTCGCACGCCTTCCTCGATGCCGAACTGGAGCAACTCAAGGCCATGAGCCGCATTCTACCGCCGGTGTTCCTGCTGGTGGCGGCCTTTCTCGTCAACATGACGTTGTCGCGGCTGATCTTGCTGGAACGAGAGCAGATCGGCCTCTTGAAGGCGCTCGGCTATGGCGGCATTGCCGTGGGGTGGCACTATCTCCAGTTTGCGCTGGCAATCGCGGTGGTCGGCATTGTTATCGGCATCGGCGCCGGCACCTGGCTCGGCTTCGCCATGACGCAGCTCTATGGCGAATTCTATCACTTCCCCTTCCTCGTCTTCCGCACCGATCCGGCGATCTATGTGATCGCGGCAGGCGTGACGCTCGCCGCCGCCGCCGCCGGCGCGCTGCGCGCCGTGCGCGAAGTGGTGGCGCTACCGCCGGCGGTGGCGATGTCGCCGCCGGCGCCGCCAGTTTATCGGCGGCTGTTGCCGCAAGCTTTCTATGCGGTCGTCAATATTCCGCAGTCGCTCGTCATGGTGACGCGCCATCTCTTCCGCTGGCCGGTCCGTACCGTGAGCAGCATCCTCGGCATCGCATTGGGGGTATCGGTGCTGGTTGGCTCACTGTGGGCCTTTGGCTCGACCGAGTTCATGATCGACGTCACCTACAATCGCGCCGAGCGAGCGAATGCCACGATCAACTTCGGCCACGAGCGCTCGATGTCGGCTTATTTCGACACTTTCGCCTTGCCGGGCGTGCTGACGGCGGAGCCGTATCGCTCGGTGCCTGTACGCATCTATCATGGTCCGGTGGAGCGGCGCATCGCCATCTCGGGCAAGCTGCCGCAAAGCGACCTCAGCCGCGTGCTGGGGCCGGGATTGAAGCCGGTGCAGTTGCCCGAAGGCGGCATCGCACTCAGCGATGCACTGGCCAAGATCCTCAAGGCCAAGGTCGGCGACATCGTCGAGGTCGAGCTGCTGGAACGCGACCGGCGGCGCGCCATTCTGCCTGTGACCGGCGTCATCGAGGGATATCTTGGGCTCAACGCCTACATGAGTCTGCCGGCGCTCAACCGGCTGATGCGCGAAGGGGCGGTAATCAGCGGCGTGAACCTTCTGTACGACACCGCGCGCCAGGATGAACTATTCCGGCGTCTCAAGACGACGCCGGTGGCCAACTTCATCGCGCTGCAGCGCACGACTTTGCAGAATTTCCGCGAGACGCTACAGGAGAACCTGCTGGTGATGATCACGGTCTACGTCTCACTGGGCATGATCATCGCGTTCGGCGTGGTTTATAATTTCGCCCGCATCTCGCTGTCAGAACAGGGCCGCGAACTGGCGAGCCTGCGGGTACTCGGTTTCCACAAGGGCGAGGTATCGGCGATCCTGCTGAGCGAGCTGGCGGTGCTCGTGATCCTGGCGCAGCCGCTCGGTTGGGCGATCGGCTATTTCTTTGCATGGGCGATGGTGCAAGGCTTCAGCAGCGAATTGTATCGCGTGCCGCTGGTGGTGGAGCGGTCGGTTTATGCGTGGGCGAGCGTGATCGTGTTCGCGTCGGCGCTGGCGTCAGCGCTGGTTGTGCGCCAGCGCATCGATCGGCTCGATCTCATCGAAGTGCTCAAGACGAGGGAGTAGGCGGTGTTCGGCAAGACCTTCAGACGTGCTGTCGCGGCACTGATCGGGTTGGGGATCGTCGGCCTGATCGTGTGGGCGCTGCTGCCTCAGCCGGTGCCTGTCGATCTCGCGACGGTCGCAACCGGGCCGCTCGAAGTGACGGTCGAGGACGAGGGCATCACCCGCATCCGCGAGGTCTATACGGTGTCCGCGCCGATCGGCGGCAAGATGCGCCGCACGATGCGCGAAGAAGGCGACGACGTGACGGCGGACAAATCCATCGTCGCGTCGATTGAGCCGACCGATCCGACCTTTCTCGATGTGCGTACGCAGCGCGTCAACGAAGCCGCGGTCCAGGCCGCGCAGGCGGCGGTCGATCTGGCTGAAGCTCAGATCAAGCAAGCCAGGTCTCAACTTGAATTCACCAAGAGCGACCTGCGGCGGGCCGAAGAGCTGGCTACAAGCCACACCATCTCTGCCCGCGCGCTCGAGAAAGCGAAGCTCGACGTCGATTCGGCGGAAGCCGCGGTCGCCAGCGCCATCGCCACGCTGGAAGTACGCAAGCGCGAACTGGAAAGCGCCAAGGCACGCATGATCCAGCCGGGGATGGCGGCGGCGCCGTCGGCGGCCTGCTGCGTCGATGTGCGCTCGCCGATCGACGGCCGCGTGCTCAGGATCATCGCCAAGAGTGAGCAGGTGGTGCAGCCGGGGGCGCCGCTCATCGAGCTCGGCGATCCGCGCGATCTCGAAATCGCGGTCGATTTCCTGTCGCGCGATGCCGTGCGCATCAAGCCGGGCGATCCGGCGCGAATCGAAAGCTGGGGCGGCGACGTGACGCTCGATGCGAAGGTCACGCGGATCGAGCCGACCGGCTTCACAAAGGTCTCCGCGCTCGGCATCGAGGAGCAGCGCGTCAAGGTGATCCTGGATTTCACCGGGCCGCCCGAGGCTTGGCAAAAGCTTGGCCACGGTTTTCGCGTTGTGGCGCGGGTCGCGATCTGGCGCGGCGAAGGCCTGCTGGTGCCGCTGGGCGCGCTGTTCAGGCAGGGCGACAACTGGGCGGTGTTCGTGGCGGCGAGCGGCCGCGCCGAGCGGCGTCCGGTCAGCATCGCCGAGCGCAATCTCCGTGCGGCCCGGGTCGTCGAAGGGCTCAAGGCGGGTGAGCAGGTCGTCCTGCATCCGGGCGATCGCGTGACCGACGGCGTGCGCATCGAGCCGCGCGATTGAGGGTCTTGTCTATTGCTTGTCCAGAAGTCGCCGGATCGTCTCGACCAGCGCCTCCGGCCGATAGGGCTTTTCCACCAGCGGCGCATTGAAGCGCGTGACTTGCGGATCGTTGCTGGAGACGCCGCTCAGGAAGATAAAGGGGATGCCGCGCTCGTGGAGCAGCGTAGCGACCGAAAGCCCGCCATCGATGCCGTTGCCGATATGCAGATCGACGATGGCGAAATCGAACGTCCCTTCATCGAGCGCGGCGCGTGCCTTGTCGGAGCTGCCCTGACAAACGATTTCCGCACCTGAGTCCGCAAGCAACGCTTCGAGATCGAGCACGATGAGGAATTCATCGTCCACCACGAGGCCGCGCTTGCCCGCGAGCGGACGTTCCGAACTTGGCACGATGACAATTCCCTCCCGGTTCCTGCGCGGAACCCCAAAGGCTTGTCGCATCAACTCCCCTGGCCGGCATTTAAATAAGACACAGCGGCCGGCGCATCTTCGGCTGTGTATCGGCGCATCATGGCTGGCCTGCGGCAGAATCGGGGCCAGGCGCTGTGGCCTGCCCCGCCTCGTTGTCGGGCTTGTCCCGGCGAGCCCGCTTGGATAGGCAGGAGCATCGCCTTTCGATCGGGACGGCCGGGACACGCCCCGGTCATGACAGAATGACCACTGCAAGCCTGCTTCACGTCCGCACCGAGATCGCGCGCGCCTGCAAGGACGCGGGGCGCGATCCGGCGAGCGTCACTCTGGTCGCGGTGTCGAAGACGTTTCCGGCGGAAGACATCGTGCCGGTGATCGAAGCCGGCCAGCGCGTATTCGGCGAGAACCGGGTGCAGGAAGCCAAGGCCAAATGGCCGGCGCTGATCGAGACATATCCGGGCATCGAACTCCATCTCGTCGGCCCGTTGCAGTCGAACAAGGCGAAGGAAGCGGTCGCGCTGTTCGACGCCATCCATTCTGTCGATCGCGCCAGCCTGTGCGAGGCGCTGGCCAAGGAGATCGACAAGGCCGGCAAGACGCCGACCTTCAAGTCGCCGACCTTGTTCGTGCAGATCAATACCGGCGCCGAGCCGCAGAAGGCCGGCGTGTTGCCGCAGGATGCCGACGCCTTCATCAAAGCCTGCTCCGAGGTCTACGGCCTTACCATCGCGGGCCTGATGTGCATTCCGCCGGTCGAGGACGCGCCGGGGCCGCATTTCGCGCTTACCGCCAAGATCGCGCAGCGCAACGGACTGAAATTGCTGTCGATGGGCATGAGCTCGGACTTTGCCGACGCCATTGCGCTCGGCGCTACGCATGTTCGGGTCGGCAGCGCCATCTTTGGTTCGCGGCCGCCGTTCAGGGGATCGGAGACATGAGCGAGAAGACCGACTTCGATCACTGGCAGGAGCGCTTCGCCGGCGACGAGTATCGCTTCGGCACCGAGCCGAACGCCTTTCTCAAGGCGCAGGCATCTCTGTTGCGCAAAGGTCAGAGCGCGCTGGCCATCGCCGATGGCGAAGGCCGCAACGGCGTGTTTCTTGCCGAGCAGGGCCTCGATGTGCTGTCGGTCGATTTCTCGCCCAATGCGCAGGCCAAGGCGCGCAAGCTCGCCGCGTCGCGCGGCGTGACCATGCGCGTCGAGCAGGTCGACATCATCAACTGGGACTGGCCGGCGAATGCGTTCGACGTGATTGCCGCGATCTTCTTCCAGTTCGCCGCTCCCGATGATCGCGCCAAGATCTTCACAGGGATCAAGAAGGCGCTGAAGCCCGGCGGTCTGCTGCTGCTCGAGGGCTATCGGCCCAAGCAGCTCGAGTACAAGACCGGCGGTCCGGGCAAGCTCGAGAACCTCTATACCCGCGAACTGCTCGAAGCGGCCTTCGCCGATTTCACGTCGATCGACGTTCGCGAGTACGACGCCGAAATCCATGAAGGCCCCGGCCATGCCGGGCTGTCGGCGCTGATCGATCTGGTCGGCAGGAAGTAGTTAGCGAAACCGCGACGGCAGGATCGGCTTGTTCGGTGTGCCGGCGTTGCCGCCGCCGAGCTGGTCGAGCGGCTTCTTCAACAGGCTCGAGCGCAAGGAATCCGGACGCTGCGCCGGTGCGGCCGGTTGTGCGGTGTAGGGCGCCGCGGTGACCGGTGCATAAGACGGGGCCGGCGCCTGCACATATTGCGAGCCGAGATTGGGCGGCGTCGGCACCGGCGCCACGGGCTGCGATGGCTGATAGGCTGCCGGCTGGGCGGGTTGCAGCGGCGGCGTGTCGAACGGCGAGCCGCCGTCGTCGTAGAGATCGTCGGTGATGCGCTGGCTCATGCTGGCGCTGCGCCAGCGATCGATGACCGACGTCAGGAGGTCGCGGTCCATGCTGAGTCCGGCCTGGGATTGCGTCGAGCCCGACGCTTCGCTGTTCGGCCGCTTGTCGGCGGGAAGCTCGAGGAAGCGCATGCGCGTCGGCAGCGCCACGCCGGCGCCGAAGGCGAAGACTTCGCGGGTGCCGAGCGAGGGAATGAAATCGAGCAGGCTGGCCGCGGCGTCCGACACCGCCGAGCGAATCAGCTTCTGGTCGCCTTCGCTCGCGAGGCGCATGACGAACAAGGTCGAGCATTGCGAGATGATGGTGGTGTCGATCTCGGCCGGACGCTGGGTGACGAGGCCGAGGAAAACGCCGTACTTGCGGCCTTCCTTGGCGATGCGCGACAGCGCCCGCTTGGTCGGGCCGAAGCCGATCTTCTTGTCGGCGGGCGCGTAGCGATGCGCTTCTTCGCAGACAAAGAGGAGTGGCGCGACGCCATCGCTCCACAGGCCGAAGTCGAAGGCCATGCGGCACAGCACCGACACGACTGAGTCGACGACCTCGGCAGGGAAGCCGGCGAGCTGCATCACCGTCATCGGCTTGCCGTTAGGCGGCAGGCGGAACAACGAGCCGAGAATTTCCGCCATGGTGTCGCCGCCGATGTTCGCGTTCTCGAACATGAAGGCGTAGCGCGGGTGATTGCGGAAGGTCTGGATGCGGCCGATCAGGCGATGATAGACGGTCGCGCGCGAGCGGTTCTCCAGTTTGCCCATGCGCTCGTCGAGCAGGCCAATGAGATCCTCGATGCGATAAGGCACCGGCGTGTCGGCGGTGAAGCCGAAGTCGCGCGTTTCTTTCTTCTTGGTCAGCAGACCGTTGTTGCCGCCGCCACCGCTGCGCAGCTGCAGGTAGGCGCTCTTGGCGAGGGGAATAACCTCGGCAAGAATCTCGACTTCCTCTTCGATGCCGGGCCGGCCGCCGAAGAAGGCGTCGATCGTTTCCTCGAAATTGAACAGCCAGAACGGCAGGCGCAGGTTGCGCGGATTGAGTACGTTGGCCTTGTCACCGAAACAGCGACCGTATTCGTTGTGCGGATCAACCAGGAAGATGCGGAGGTTCGGGCGGGTCTCGAGAATCTTCTGCAGGATGATGGCGACGCCGTTCGACTTGCCGACGCCGGTGGTGCCGAGGATGGCGAAGTGGCGACTGACGAGATTGTCGATGTCGATGTGGACGCCGATCTTCGCGTTCTGTTGCAGATCGCCGATATAGGCGTGGTTGCCGTCGGCGGCGCCGTAGACGAAACGCAATTCGCGCTCGCCGAGCATGGCGGCCTGATCGCCGATATTGGGGTACTCGGCGACGCCGCGCTGGAAGCGCTGGACACCGTCGATGGTCTTGATCTCGCCGATGAGGTCGAGATGCGCGATCTTGCGGTAGGCGGCGCTGCCGCTGGCGCCCGCAACCGGCTCTTCGCTGACGTCGGTGATCAGCGCGACGATCAGTGCCTTCGCCGTCGTCAGCGCCATGAACTTGCCGACCGTCGGCGTTTCCGTGCCGAGGGCGCGCCCGTTGATATCGACGCTGGCCTGCGCGCCGTTGACGGCGATGACGCGGCCGAGCGGCTGCGACGACGATGAAATGCCGGTGGGAAGAATGCTGTCCATATCCGCCTCGGGGCGTGTCTGCTTTGTGGGACGTGAAACGCCCGCCCGGAACATCAAATAACAGGACCCGATGGGATGACCGTTAAAATGAACGCCGCCCGAGTGGACGGCCGCCCGCCATGCTTAAGGAAGCGTAGCGGCGGCGCTTAACGGTTATTCAACCACGATGCGCGTGCGCGGACCGAGCCGGCCGAGGAGCTTGCGCAAGGCATGAATGTCGAGCGCGACGCAGCCGGCGGTGGGTGCGAATTGCGGCCGCGCGGCGTGAATGAAGACGGCGCTGCCGCGGCCGGCGACCCGCGGCCGGGTGTTGTGGTCGAGTTCGATAATGAAGTCATAAAGGTGGTCGGTGCGCGCCAAGCGGTCGGTGCTGGAGCCGGGCGGCACCTTGACCGGCTGGTTGTAATTGCGCGACGCCGGATCCTCGCACCAGCCGTCGTCGGTCTTGATGCGGCGCGACGGCAGCAGGGTCGGCGGCCGGCTGTGGCGCTCGCCGCGCCACCACAGCCGTTTCAGGCGGAACGTCCCGCGCGGCGTGCCGCCGTCGCCCTCGCGCTTGTTGGCCTTGACGCCGCCGCGACCGATGGCGACCGGCAGGACGACGGCGCCAGCGGTCAGCCAGCCCTGGCGAGGATTGCCCGGGCGGCGGCGGACGTGGAGCGTGGAAAGCGTGCGGGTGATCATTCCGGATGGTAGCGTAACCGCGATTCGAACCTAAATGCCAGTTTCGACTTGCCTTTTTCGATACGGGATGGATAAGGCCCGGGGAATTTCCTATTCCTTGCCGCGCCGATAAGATGCCGTTCGTGATCCGTGAGGAGACTGCCGAGCGATGCCCAGCAAGCGGACCGTGCTGATTGTCGATGACGATGCCGAACTGCGGGAAGCGCTGGTCGAGCAGTTGGCGCTGCATGACGAGTTCGACACCGTCACCGCCGAAAACGGCACCAAGGGCGTGCAGACCGCCAAGAGCGATCAGGTCGACCTGGTGCTGATGGATGTCGGCCTGCCAGACATCGATGGCCGCGAGGCGGTGCGCATCCTGCGCAAGGGCGGTTTCAAGGCGCCGATCATCATGCTGAC
>JAEZEY010000149.1 GCA_023432845.1 Pseudomonadota bacterium | reverse complement strand
GCTCTAGGCCGTCATCCCGGCCAAGCGAGCGAAGCGAGCGCGAGCCGGGATCCAGTAACCCCGGCGTCGCGACTCGATAGACAGGGACTACTGGATCCCCGCTTTCGCGGGGATGACAGCGGAAAGGTTGGAGAAACGCCAATGCCCGACGCATTCATCTACGACGCAGTCCGCACCCCGCGCGGCCGCGGCAAGTCCGACGGCGCGCTGCACGAAGTCACCGCCCTCAATCTCGCAGCGCAGGCGCTCACCGCCATCAGGGAACGCAACAAGCTCAGCGATCCGGAAGCGGTCGACGATGTCGTGCTTGGCTGCGTCGATCCCGTCGGCGAGGCCGGCGGCGATATCGCCCGCGTCGCCGCGATCATGTCCGGCTTCGGCGACAAGGTGCCCGGCATCCAGATCAACCGCTTCTGCGCCTCCGGCCTCGACGCGGTGAACTTCGCCGCGGCGCAGGTCATGGCCGGCCAGCACGACATGACCATCGGCGGCGGCGTCGAATCCATGAGCCGCGTCGGCATCGGCGCCTCGGGCGGCGCCTGGCCGGTCGATCCGTCGATCGCGCTCAAGTCCTATTTCGTGCCGCAAGGCATCTCGGCCGACTTGATCGCGACCAAATACGGCTTCTCGCGCGACGATGTCGACGCCTATGCCGTCGAAAGCCAGAAGCGCACCGGCCGCTCCTGGGACGAAGGCCGCTTCCAGAAGTCCGTGATCCCGGTGAAGGACGTCAACGGTCTGACCATCCTCGACAAGGACGAGCACATGCGGCCGTCGACGACGATGCAGACGCTCGCGGCGCTCAATCCGTCTTTCGTGCAGATGGGTGAAATGGGCGGCTTCGACGCGGTGGCGATCCAGCGCTATCCGGAGTTCGAAGCGATCAACCACGTGCACACGCCGGGCAATTCCTCCGGCATCGTCGATGGCGCCGGCGCGGTGCTGATCGGCAATGAGGAAGCCGGCAAGAAGAACGGCCTCAAGCCGCGCGCGCGCATCAGGGCCTTCGCCAATATCGGTTCCGAGCCGTCGATCATGCTCACCGGCCCGGTGCCGGTGACCGAGAAGGTGCTGAAGAGGGCCGGCATGTCGATCGGCGACATCGACCTGTTCGAACTCAACGAGGCTTTCGCTTCGGTGGTGCTGCGCTACATGCAGGCTTTCGACATTCCGCACGACAAGATCAACGTCAATGGCGGCGCCATCGCCATGGGCCATCCGCTCGGGGCCACCGGCGCCATGATCCTCGGCACCGTGCTCGACGAGCTCGAGCGCTCCGGCAAGGAAACAGCGCTGGTCACGCTCTGCATCGGCGTCGGCATGGGCACGGCCACGATCATCGAGCGGGTTTAGAGTTAGGCGCGTGCATTATTCAACGCACGACACATCCGTTCCCCTCCCCCCGCGAAGCGGCGGGGAGGGGAATGGCGACTCGGAGATTTGACAAATGCCCAAGATCGACATGTCGAAGCTTGAAACGCGCAAGGGCTCGCCGATGTATCCGCCGGCGTTCCAGCACATCTGCGCCGGGCGCCACAAGACGCCGCTGAGCAATGGCGCCGGCATCACCCAGTTCGGCGTCAACATGACCCGCCTCGAGCCCGGCGCCTCCACCTCGGTGCGTCACTGGCACGAGAACGAGGACGAGTTCGTCTTCATCCTCATGGGCGAATGCGTGCTGATCGAGAACGCCGGCGAAACCATTCTCGGCCCCGGCGACTGCGCCGGCTTCAAGGCCGGCGTCGCCAATGCGCACACCATCGTCAACCGCTCGCAGGGCGATGTGGTGCTGCTCGAAGTCGGCACCCGGGCGCCGAGCGAACGCGCGCATTTCCCCGGCAACGACCTCAAACTCGAACGCGACGGCAAGAATCTCCGCATCCTGCACCGCGACGGCACGCCGTACTGACACGAACTCCCTGGAGAAAAGCACCATGACCGCTTTCAAGCTCGACATCGACGGCGACGGCATCGCGCTCATCATCTGGGACATGGCGGACCGCTCGATGAACGTCATCACCATGGAAGTGATCGATGAACTTTCCGGCCTGGTCGACAAGGTAGCGAATGACGCCGCGATCAAGGGCGCGGTCATCACCTCCGGCAAGGATGCCTTCTGCGGCGGCGCCGATCTCACCATGCTGGAGAGCATGGGCGCCATCTACGCCGACAAGGTGAAAAAGGAAGGCGAGGCCGCCGCCGCGCAGTATGTTTACGAGGAGAGCTCGAAGCTGTCGAAGCTCTATCGTCGGCTGGAGAAGAGCGGCAAGCCGTGGGTCTGCGCGCTCAACGGCACGGCGATGGGCGGCGGCTTTGAACTGGCGCTGGCCTGTCATCACCGAATCGCGACCGACAATCCGAAGACGCGGCTCGGCCTGCCCGAGATCAAGGTCGGTCTGTTCCCCGGTGCCGGCGGCACGCAGCGCGTCGTGCGCATCATGCCGCCCGCCGATGCGCTGCAGTTTCTGCTCAAGGGCGATCAGCTCAAGGTCGATCGCGCCAAGGCGATGAAGCTCATCGACAATGTCGTGCCGCACGACAAGCTGATTGAGACCGCCAAGGCCTGGATCAAGGCCGGCGGCAAGGGCGAAGCGCCGTGGGACGTGAAGGGCTACAAATTCCCCGGCGGTCTCGTTTACTCGAAAGCCGGCATGATGACCTTCCCGCCGGCCAACGCCATCTATCGCCGCGAGACCTACGACAACTACCCGGCCGCGCGCGCCATCATGCAGGTGGTGTATGAAGGCCTGCAGCTTGATATCGACACGGCGCTGCGCGTCGAGTCGCGCTGGTTCGCCAAGATTTTGCGTTCGCCGGAAGCGGCGGCCATGATCCGCACGCTCTTCGTCAACATGCAGGACCTCAACAAGGGCGCGCGCCGCCCGGCCAGTGTGCCGGCGACGAACCTGAAGAAGATCGGTGTCGTCGGCGCCGGCTTCATGGGCGCCGGCATCGCGCAAGTCTCTGCCGCCGCCGGCCTCAATGTCGTGTTGATCGATCGCGACCAGGAAACCGCCGACAAGGGCAAGGCGGGCCTGCACAAGGCGCTGTCCGACCGCGTCATGAAAGGCCGCATGAAGGGCGCCGAGCGCGACGCGCTGCTGGAGAAGATCACG
>JAEZEY010000431.1 GCA_023432845.1 Pseudomonadota bacterium | reverse complement strand
TGGCCTTGGCGATGCCCAGCACGTATTGCGCGGCGTTGGGGCCGAGGCCGGATCCGGTCGCGGCGTTGGCCGCGACGGTGTTGGAGGAGGTCACATAGGGATAGGTGCCGTGATCGATGTCGAGCAGCGCGCCCTGCGCGCCCTCGAACAGGATGCGCTTGCCCTCGCGGCGCTTGCCGTCGAGCAGCCGCCACACCGAGTCCATGTAAGGCAGTATTCTCGGCGCCAGCCCGGCAAGGTGATTATACAGGTCTTTCGGCTCGACTTCGGGCATGCCATTGCCGCGGCGCAGCGCATTGTGGTGCGCCAGCAGCCGGTCGATCTTGCCGCCGAGCGTCGGCAGGTCGGCGAGGTCCATGAAGCGGATGGCGCGTCGGCCGACCTTGTCCTCATAGGCCGGGCCGATGCCGCGCTTGGTGGTGCCGATACGCGCCGAGGAATTCTCGCGGATCGCCTCGAGTTCGCGGTGCAGCGGCAGGATCAGCACGGCGTTTTCGGCGATGCGCAGATTGTCGGGCGTGACCTTCACGCCCTGGGCGCCGAGCGTGTCAATTTCCTTGAGCAGGGCTTCCGGATCGATGACGACGCCGTTGCCGATCACCGACAGCTTGCCCTCGCGCACCACGCCGGAGGGCAGCAGCGACAGTTTGTAGGTAGCATTGCCGATAACCAGCGTGTGGCCGGCATTGTGGCCGCCCTGGAAGCGGACGACGACGTCGGCCTGCTGGGACAGCCAGTCGACGATCTTGCCCTTGCCTTCGTCGCCCCATTGCGACCCGACAACCACGACATTCGCCATGAAAACTTCATCTCCGCGTCAGCGCCCGGACACTGACGCCGGACGGTGCCGGTCAGGTCCACCCTCGGATAAAGGATGGAGGCCGCGGAGGCAAGGTAAACCGCCCCGTCACGAGCCGTCGCGGAGGGTTATTTTGCCTGATTTTTCAACAGGCTAATGCGCGCGTCTTAGAGCTGGAGGACATAACGCCCGGGTGCATCCTCAAAACCACCGTAGCCGCCGGCGATGCCCGGCGGCGGCACCCAGGCGCCCGACCGGCTGGACAGCCAGGCACTCCATTCCTGCCACCACGACCCCTCCTTGTGAGGAGCCGTCGCCGCCCAGGTATCGGGATCGACGTGGAAGGCCTCGCCGGGCGTAGTCATGACCTGATAGCTGCGGCGGCGGTGATTGGGCTCCGAGACGATGCCGGCGTTATGACCGCCGGTGGTCAGGAGATACGTGACCTCGGTCTCGGTCAGCCGGTGGATCTTGTAGGTGGAGCGCCACGGCGCGACATGGTCGCGCTGGGTACCGACCGCGAAGATCGGCACGCGGATATCGGTGAGCGACACCGGCTTGTCGCCGACGATATAGCGGCCCTCGGCGAGTTCGTTCTTGAGGAACAGCTTGTGCAGATACTCGCTGTGCATGCGATAGGGCATGCGCGTCGCGTCGGCGTTCCACGCCATAAGGTCGCTCATCGGCTCGCGCTCGCCCATAAGGTAACTGCGCGTCAGATGCGACCAGACGAGGTCGTTCGAGCGCAGCATCTGGAACGCGCCGGCCATCTGCGTGGTGTCGAGGAAGCCTTGCTCCCACATCATGTCGTCGAGGAAGGCGAGCTGGCTCTCGTTGATGAACAGCATCATCTCGCCGGCTTCGGTGAAATCGGTCTGCGCCGCAAGCAAGGTCAACGACTGTAGCCGGTCGTCATGGTCACGCGTCATCGCCGCCGCCGCGATCGACAGCAAGGTGCCGCCCAGACAATAGCCGACGCCATGCACCTTGCGCCCCGGCTGGATCTCGCCGATGCGGTCGAGGGCCGCCATGACGCCGAGCCTGCGATAATCCTCCATGTCGAGGTCGCGGTCGTCGGCGTCGGGGTTCTTCCAGGAGACCATGTAAACAGTGAAGCCCTGTTCGGTCAGGTATTTCACCATCGAGTTTTGCGGCGACAGATCGAGTATGTAGTACTTCATGATCCAGGCCGGCACGATGAGGATCGGCTCCGGCCGCACCTCGTCGGTCGCCGGCGCGTACTGGATCAGTTCGATAAGCCGGTTGCGATAGACGACCTTGCCCGGCGTCACCGCGACATCGCGGCCGACGACGAAATTCTCCGTGCCGACCGGCTTCTTGCCGCTCTGCTTGCGCTCCCAGTCCTGAAGGAAATTCTGAAAGCCGGCGGCGAGATTGCGCCCGCCGGTTTCCAGCGTCTTGCGCATGATTTCGGGATTGGTGAACAGGAAGTTCGACGGTGCGAACATGTCGAGCACTTGGCGCGATGCGAACTCCACCATCTTCTCATGCTGCTGACTGACGCCGCGCAGGCCCGTGGTGGCGTTGTGCCACCATTGCTGATTGAGCAGGAAGGCCTGGGACATCACGTTGAACGGCCACTTCTGCCAGTCCTCGCCGTCGAAGCGATGGTCCTGCGGCAGCGGCTTGATGCAGGGCTCGCAAGGCTCGCCCTTGAGCGCGCCGCTGGCGACGTATTGCGCCAGGCGCGCCGACTTGCGCATCGCCTTGTCGACCAGTTGCAGGCGCTTGCCCGGCTGGCTGGCCAGATGAATGGCCCAGTCCATGTAGGCTTTCATCAGCGCCGCGGGCGACAGCCCCATGGTGAGGCGCGCCATGGCGGCATGCTGCGCGCGATCGACGACATCGCCCAGGGCGGTAACAGCATAGGCATCGCGCCGGTCAAGCGCGTCGGCGGGCTCGAAATCGGCGGGCTCCGGCGGTGACACTTTCGGCGCGGCCGGCGGCTGGGCGGCCGACACCGTTGCCGGCACAGGGTGCTGGAATGGCGCGGGCGCAGCGGCGGCAGCGTCCGCCGCGGTCGCGTCCGTCGGGAGTGTTTGTTTGTCCATAATCTAAATAACCTAGGTAATCCGGCCCGGCGGTCCCATGACCTAAGTCAAAGCTACTATTGGATTGTGACGCAGTTAGGTCGTTGACGATGCGGCCGGCGTTTCCGCCGGCCGCATCAAGTCGTTAGAAATGCAGCGCCCGCGCACTCTGCACCTGCGGCAGCGCGCGAACCTTGGCCATTACGTCGTCCGGCAACTCGCCGTCGATCTCGATCAGCGCCACGGCGTTGCCGCCAGGCGACTCACGGCCGACATGGAAGGTCGCGATATTGATGCCGGCTTCGCCCAGCGTGCCGGAGAACTTGCCGATGAAGCCCGGCTTGTCGAGGTTGGTGATGTACACCATCGACGGCGCGAATTCCGCGTCCATACGGATGCCCTTGATGTTGACGATACGCGGGCGGCCGTCGGCGAACACAGTGCCGGAGACGTGGCGCGTCTGGCGCTCGGTCACCACGGTCACGGTGATCAGGCTGTCATAATCTCCGGCCACCTGGCGCGTCGTCTCCTCGATGATCATGCCGCGCTCCTTGGCGATCACCGGAGCCGACACGACGTTGACGTCGCCGAGCATCGGCCGCAGCAGACCTGCGAGCGCCGCCGAGGTCAGCGCACGCGTGTTCATCTGCGCCACCGCACCCTCGTAGGCGATCTGCACCTTGGAAATGCCGGTCTCGGTAAGCTGGCCAGCGAAAGAGCCGAGCTTTTCCGCGAGTTCGACGAAGGGCTTGAGCTTGGGCGCTTCTTCCGCCGTGATCGACGGGAAGTTGATGGCGTTGGTTATGGCGCCGGTCATCAGATAGTCGGCCATCTGCTCGGCGACCTGCAGCGCGACGTTCTCCTGCGCTTCGCTGGTCGAGGCGCCGAGATGCGGCGTGCAGATGACGTTGGGATGGCCGAACAGCACGTTCTCGGTGGCGGGCTCGGTGACGAACACGTCGAAGGCGGCGCCGGCGACATGGCCGCTATCGAGCGCGGCGCGAAGCGCGTTCTCGTCGACCAGACCGCCGCGCGCGCAGTTGATGATGCGCACGCCCTTCTTCATCCTGGCGATCGCGTCCGCGTTGATGATGTTCTTCGTCTTGTCGGTCAGCGGCGTATGCAGGGTGATGAAGTCGGCGCGGACGAAGAGCTCGTCCAGCTCGACCTTCTGCACCCCCAGCTCGCTGGCGCGCCCTTCCGACAGGAAGGGATCGAACGCGATCACGTGCATCTTGAGGCCGACGCCGCGCGCCGCCACGATCGAACCGATGTTCCCGCAGCCGATGATGCCCAGCGTCTTGCCGGTGATCTCCACGCC